>NZ_CANSHK010000014.1:0-63247 GCF_947646745.1 uncultured Methylovirgula sp.
GCCGGCCATGCACGCGGCGCCCCGCAGCGAGCCGGCCATGCATGCCCATCCGCCACATCCGGGCGGCCACAAGGAAGACAAGCGCTGATCACATTGGCTGGAGGCCGATGATTTGGCCTGCGGCGCGTGCGCCGCAGGCCTGGCAAATGCCGCGCGCGTCGCTAGCTATGGAAGGCAGCAAAGCACCCCATGGAGCACCAAATGGTACATCTCGACGCGACCAGGTCCGGCACGTTCGCCGTCGACGGCACGGTCAAAATCCACCGGCTCGGCTTCGGCGCCATGCGTGTAACCGGCCCCGGCATCTGGGGACCGCCGGAAGATCGCGCCGAGGCGTTGCGGACCTTGCGGCGGCTGCCGGAGCTCGGCATCAATTTTATCGATACCGCCAATTCCTATGGGCCGGACGTCTCCGAGGAACTGATCCGCGAGGCGCTTCATCCTTATAAAGGGCTTTTTATCGCCACCAAGGGCGGCCTTGAACGGCCTGGCCCGGATCGCTGGACGCCGAACGGCAAGCCGGATTATCTGCGCGCCGAGGCGCACAGAAGCCTCAAGAAGCTTGGCGTGGAACGCATCGACCTCTGGCAATTGCACCGGATCGACCCGCAGGTTCCCCGTGACGAGCAGTTCGCGGCAGTCAAATCGCTCCTCGAGGAAGGCGTCATCGCCCATGCGGGGCTCAGCGAGGTCTCCGTCGAAGAGATCCAGGCGGCGCAAAAAGTGTTCAAGGTCGCGACCGTTCAGAACCGCTACAATCTCGTCGACCGCGGCAGCGAGGACGTGCTCGCCTATTGCGAGGCCCATGGCATCGGTTTCATCCCTTGGTATCCGTTGGCGGCGGGCAAGCTCACCGAGAAGGGCTCGGTGCTCGACAAGATCGCCCTGGCGCATAACCATGCGCCGAGCCAAGTGGCGCTCGCCTGGCTGTTGAAGCGCAGCCCCGTCATGCTTCCCATTCCCGGCACCTCGAAAGTCTCGCATCTCGAAGAGAACGTGGCTGCTGTCGAGATCACGCTGTCCGACGAGGAATTCGCGGTGCTCGATCGCGCCGGCAAGGCGGAATCCGGCCGCTGACGGTCGGGCGGATGACTGCGGGGACGTGCCGCAGTCATCCATCTGCCCGGATACGGGCAACTTGCCCTCGAAGAGTTCAATTCATTCCAGATGGCTCTCATCGCTTTGCCGGCGGGCGTACCATTGCGCCCGCTTTTGGCCCGATCGTTGCTTCGCAGATTACAAATCTTTCAGAAACGGCCGCGTACAGGCGCCGTTCATACAGAAACAATTAGAGGTCTTTTTTAGAGAGGAACGTCCCTCCATCCTCTCCGGATTTCATTCTGCGATCTCTGCGTGGTGTGAGAGTTCATGAATCAGATTGTCCGCATTGCCAGCCCGGCAAATACCTCCTGGGTCTCCCGTCGACTGACTATTTCCTATTACACGGTTGCCGCTTTTGTCGGCGCCGTCGACGGCGGTCTGATCGTCCTGTCGAGTTTGTTCGCCGACTGGTTCTATAATGTTCTCATCCGCCACGACATCGTACAGACCGATATCGCGCTCGGGATCGGCTTCTGCGGCGGCCTCGGCTACATCCTGCTTGCCAAGGCGCTCGGCCTCTACAGCATGCAGGCGACGCTCAATCCGCAGAAGAACGTCTCCAAGATCGTCTTCGTCTGGGGTACGGTGCTCCTGTCGCTGACCGCGGTTCTCTTCCTGTTGCGCGTCGGGACCATCTTCTCGCGCGGCACGATCATCATTTTCGCCTTCACCGAATTGGCGGTCCTGCTCGGCGCCCGGCTGGTCTCGGCGCGGCTGATGCGTTCGGTCATCGCCCAGGGCGGCATCGTCGGACGCCGTGCGGTGATCGTCGGCGAACCGGCCGAACTCGGCCATCTCAGCGCCAAGAACCTGCTGGTCCATTTCGGCCTCAAGGAACTGGCGCGGGTGACGATCGCCGGCGCCGGCGAAAAGACCGTCGAAGGGCTCGATGTCGCCGCGCTCGATCTCGCCATCGATGTCGCCCGCCGCCATCACGCCGACGAACTCGTCATCGCCGTCGATTGGCGCCGCACCGAGGTCATCGAAAAGATCAAAGAGCGCTTCCGCGCCTCGCCGCTGGCGGTGCGCCTGCTCCCCGACCGGACCGTGCGCGCGACGATCGATCGGCGGGCGGACTTCGCGCCGGAGACGATGCTTTCGGTCGAATTGCAGCGCGCGCCGCTCACCCATTTCGAGCGCTTCGTCAAGCGCGCCTTTGACACGCTGCTGGCCACGGTCGCGACGCTTGCCCTCATGCCGCTGATGCTGCTGGTCGGCGTGGCCGTGAAGCTCGACAGCAAAGGCCCGGTGCTGTTCCGTCAGCAGCGGACCGGCTTCGACGGACAGAAGTTTCACATCTACAAGTTCCGCACCATGAACGTGATGGAAGACGGCCCGGTCGTCGTCCAGGCGGCACGCGGCGACCGCCGCGTCACGCGCGTCGGTGCGTGGCTGCGCCGAACCAGCATCGACGAGCTGCCGCAGCTCTTCAATGTCATCAAGGGCGACATGTCGCTCATCGGCCCGCGGCCGCACGCTCTGGCGCATGACGACCATTATCGCCAGATCATCGCCACCTACGCGTTCCGCCATCACGTCAAGCCGGGCATGAGCGGGTGGGCGCAGGTCAACGGCCAGCGCGGCGAGACGGCCAAGGTCGAGGATATGCGCAAGCGTGTCGAGCTTGACCTTTGGTACATCAACAATTGGTCGCTGACGCTCGACCTCAAGATTATCCTGCGCACCTGCCTCGAAGTCACCCGCCAGCAAGCCTATTGAGGCGCGGCCCGTCCGGCCGCGCAGTCAAAAGCGCGGTCGCTCCTTCAATTTGCGCGCCGGATTGCCGGCATAGACCGCCCAGGGCTCGATATCGCGAAACGCGACGCCGCGAGCGCCCAGCACCGCGCCTTCGCCGATCGTGACTCCGGGACCGACAAAGGCTTCCGCCGCCACCCAGGCCTGCGGTCCGATGCTGATCGGCTTGGCAATCAATTGGAAATCGGGATCGTTGATATCGTGCGAGCCGGCGCAGAGATGCGCGCCTTGCGAGACGACGGCTTTCGCGCCGATCGCGATCGGCGCCTGATTATAGCAATTGACGCCGGGACCGAGCAGCGCATGTTCGTCCATCGTCAGATTCGCCGGATACCAGATGCGCGTCTTGCCATAGACGCGGGCGGTCGAAGCGATCTGCGCGCCGAAGAGGCGCAGCAGCGCGGTCCGCCAGCCGAAAAACGGCGGTGGAGTCCAGGCGGCAAGGGCCGCCCAGGCGATCTGCCACAATGCGCGATAGGCACGATTGGCGAGGCTGAAGCTCGCGCCGCCTTCGAGCGGCTTGGTTTTCCGCGCGTCGAGAATGCTCATGCGATCATTATAGCCCGGCCCGGAGCCGGCGATAGATCGTGCTCCATTGCGCCGCGACCGCCTGCGGCGAGAAACGGGTTATCGCAAGGTCGCGGGCGGCCGCCGACATTTTTTCCCATTCGCCCGCGGGCAAAGCGAAGGCGCGCCGCAGCGCTGCGGCGATGGCATCCGCGTCGGTTCCGCAGTCGAGCGCCGCGCCTTGCGCGAAACCGTCCGGCAGATTGCAGGCTGCCGACATCAAGGTGGGGGTCGCGGCAGCCCAGGCTTCGAGAATTGCCATCGGCAGGCCTTCGCTCAGGGAGGGGAGGACGACGAAACGGGCCTCGCCCAGCAGGTTCGCTTTCGCCGCGCCATAGATCGGGCCGAGGAAATCGATCGACGGGTCGGCGGCTGCGGCGAGTTTGCTGCGCAGCGCCGCTACGTGCGCGGCCTCGCCCCAGCCAGCGATGGCGAGCCGCCACCCGGCCGCGCCGCCGCCGGCCGCAGCCCAAGCCTCGATCAGCGGATCGAGGTTCTTCTTCGGGTGAATGCGGCCGATAAAAAAGACGAGGTCCGAACGTGGGCTTGGCGCACGGTCGGCCTCTGCCGCTACATAGTTCGGCACGATGGCGATGCGCGCGTCCTCGGCGCCGGTCTCGCGCGCGATGTCTTCGGCCTCGGCGGCGGTCAAGGCGTGAAACAGGCGGGCGGCGCGCCAGCTGCGCCGTTCATAGCCAAGCCGCGCCAGCGTCTTTTTCCAGCGGCCGCGTGCCGTAATCCACGGGTCGAGCATCCCGTGCGGGGAAATCACATAGGGCCGCCCCGTCCGTTCCGCCCACAGCGCGCCGCAAAGCGAGGCATATTGCCAAATTCCATGCAGATGCAGGACATCGAGATCGGCGGCGAGAAGCTCTGCCAGAAGCCCGGGCGCATAGTCGAAGGCCGCCGGCCCGCGGCGCGGCACGGTGATCGTCCCGATCGTGCCGAAGCGCTTGCGGTCCTCGGCCGTGAACGGATCGGCGGCACCGAAGACGATGGGCACCAGGCCGCCCTGCGCTTCGAGCGCCTGGGCCTCGGCCAGCACCGCCTCGAACACGCCGCCGCCGCGGCGCGAGACGCGCGCGGTCAAAAGCCCGACCCTGAGCGGCCGCCCGTTTTTTTCGCCGCCTGTCATTTTATCGAACCCGTCACCTGATGTATCCAATCACGCCGAACGGCTGAAACCACACCAAATTGGTTGAACGGAAGATGAGCGCCACCGATTACGTGTCAACGTGGATGTATGTCGAGTCGCCGCAGGAAGGCGGGCTTTACCCGCAGGTCGGCGGCCTGACGACGAGCCAGGCGACGCAGAACATCTACTGGCGCTGCGTCTATACGTTCTTTTGGAGCGCCAAAGCCTTTCTCAAGAAGGAGGGCGTCAGGCTTCTGCTCTTCACCAATGTTGCGACGCTTCCCGTTGTCGGCGGCATCGATCTCAACCGGGCGCTCGCCGATTTCGGCGTCGAGCTTGTGACTTTGCGCTACACCTGGGCGCCGGCCGGCACGCGACGCCCGTGGTTCAATCAATATTTCCTGTTCGACATTCTCGACTATGCGGCGGGGCGGCTCGATGCCGACGATACGCTGCTGGTCATGGACAACGATTGTCTGATCGTCGGCGATCTCGACCCGGCTTTTGCGCTGGCACGGCGCGACGGCGCTCTGCTCATCACTGTCGATGTCGGCGCGGATGAAGACGCCAACGGCCTGTCGCGCCGGCAGGCGATGGACGTCTATGCCGAAGTCGGCGGCACGCGACCTGCTTCGCCGCCCGACTATTTCGGCGGCGAGTTCTATGGCCTGAGCGGTGCGCTGCTTGCGCGGCTTCTGCCGCTCGCCAAAGAGGTGCGGATCGAGAACGATGCCTTGGCGGCCGCAGGCCAAGCCTATTTCTCCGACGAGGCGCATTTCTTCAGCTATCTCATGTGGCGGCTCGGGCTGCGGGCGCCGAACGCCAATGCGATCGCCCGACGAATCTGGACGACCTGGAAACTCAACAATACCGAAGCGGCCGATCTCAAGCGCCCGGTCTGGCACCTGCCGTCGGAAAAGACCTACGGTTTTGCCGATCTCTTTGCCCGGCTGGCGGCGGGCCAATCTATTCCCACCGATCCCGTCCGTCTCAACGCCTGGCTTGCGCGGCTGATGGGCGTCGGCCGAAAGAGCGCGCGCAAGTTCATCGGGCATTTTTTGCGCGCCGCGCGGCGGCGGTTGCGGCGTCCGGCGTGACTATAGTCGTCGCTTGGCTTATTGAGCCTCGGGCGGCGGCACATGAGGACAATCGAGACCCTATGCGCATATTGAATAAAGATCTCCTGAGGCGCCGCAATCTTCTTAAGCTCATCTTCGGCGGCTTTGTCGGCTCCGGCGCCTATGCGCTCGGCGAGCGCCGAGCCGCAGCGGCCGATCCCGATCCCGATCCGCAGCCGCTCGCAACGCAGAACCGGTTTGCGACGCTGTCCGATCTGCGCAGCGTCGACGACCCGCATGATCTCGCCGACATCGATGTCATCGTTCTCAACCACCACGCCGACAACGACCGCGGCGGCGGCACCTTCCGCTGGGTCGCCAATTCGCAGGAGCCGGACGACAATGCGATCTATGTCCGGCCGGATAGCGTCGCCGAGGGCCAGCCTGGGCGTTTCGTGCGCGTCTTTTCGGGCGATGTGAATGTCTGCTGGTTCGGCGCGCGGGGCGACGACGACATTGACGACAGCATTGCTTTCCAGGCGGCGATCGACTGGTCTGCGGCGCGCGGCGGCGGCGTCGTGCGCGTGCCGCCTGGGTCCTACATTTGTAACAACGTGATCTTGAAGAACGGGGTCACGCTGTCGTCGACCGCGGCAGCCTATGGCTACGCCCCGAGCAAGATTCTCGGCACGGCTTTGCGCTGCACGCATCCGGGCTTCTGCCTCGACACGCCGGAAAAAGGCGTCACCGCGGCGGCCGTGACGGGCATCAATTTCCGCGGCGGCGGGCCGAACCTCGCCGCCGGCGGCATCCGCCTGCAAAAGGCGAGCTGGTGCGCGATCAAGGTCGCGCAATTCGACAATTTCGCCGACGAGGCGATCGTCATCACGAGCGGCATGGCCTGTGTGATCGAAGACGTGTTGACAACGAATGTCCTGCTCAATCGCGGCCGGCCAAAGCTCGCCGGCGCCATCACCATCGGCGGCACGGATCATTATCTCAACCGCATCGAGGCCAACACGTCGCTGCACGCGCTGAGCGGCAACGGCTCGGACCGCACGATCGCCGCCTTCCTCATTCGCGACGCCAATCATTTCATCACCAATTGCGTCGGCGAGATTTCAGATGTCGGCTTCGTCGTTCAAGGGCTCTATCATCGCCTGACCGGCTGTCGCGGCGACCGCAATTTCGGCGACGGCTTCATCATCGATTGCAAGCTGACGACATTCTCGAGTTGCACGGCGCTCGACAACAATCACGATCCGAAAGCCAAAGGCTCGGGTTTCGTGATCACCGGCCCGGCGAATACTTTGTCGGCCTGCATCGCCGCCTGCAATCGGCTGCCGTCGCTGCAGCTTTACGGGTTCGATGACCACAACCCGATCGGCGATGTCGACCGCGATACGCTTTATGCGGCGTGTCGCAGCGCCAACCACCAGATCGCGGCGCAACGCTGCGTGACCGTGAAGAACCAGGAAGTCACGTTCCAAGACGTGCAGTCACGCACCGGCGTTGTGGTGCACTAGATCACGATGATTCCGATCGTATCGATCCGAAATCATAAACGTGATCGGTTCTCAAAATTTAGAGCGGGATGCGAAAAACCGCCGCCACTTTTTCGCATCCCGCTCTAGGCTCGCATTCGAGTTTCAGCTCGCGGGATTGACCGGCGATTTCGCCTTTTGTAGCGCGGGCTGCCACCCCGCGGCCGCCGTGTTCGCCTGCGCAAAGAGCACGATATAGAACAGGAACGGATATGGATTGATATTGAAAAAACGGTCGTTGAACATCCAGAAGACCGGGATGCCGAGGAAGCAGAAGAACCATTTCCTGTTGGTACGGTAGAGATCGTAAAGCAGAAAAAAGATCATCCCGTAGATCACGAGTGACAGGATGCCGAACTCGGAGAGCCCGAACAAAAAGAAATTATGGACTTCGACGCCGTAGCGGTCGAAGAAGCCGGCGCCATTGCCAATGAGCGGGCTCGCCAGAAACCAATGCCAGGCCACGCTCCAGAGCTGATCGCGCCCGACAAAGCCCGAGCCTAGGCCGCGATATTTGTCGTGCAGCAGCAGAATTGAATCGAGCAGGGCGGAGGCCTTGTTGGAGATAAGCAGAAGCGCCGCGCCGGCGGCGGCGAGCCCGCCGAGGATCAAAGCAAGGCGTTTCTTGTTGTTCCATTCCTCATAGACGAGCTTGGCGCCGACGGTAATGACCGCAACGACAAAGGCGGCACGCCCTTCCATCAAATGGATCGCATAAAGCGACGGCAGCGTTACGACGAGGAACAGCGGCCAAGAGAGCACGCACGCGGCAAGTACCACCGACATGGCGATGATCTCAGAGCCGAGATTGGGATGCGAGTGATGGAAATAGGAATAGCGGCCGAAGGTGGTGTCGATCTGGCCCATTTTCGCCGCGAGCAGATAGATCAACGTGCTCGCGAAAAGCACACCGACGCAGGTCAGGACATATTTCTGCAAATTGTCGCGCCGGACGATCGCCAAGGTGATGAAGACATGGGTCATGAAGCCAAAGATCTTGACGTAGTCTGAGAATTGCGAGCCGCCTGGGACCGATGAAATCAGAATAATCGAAGTCAAGACAAGAGCCGACATCACCGCAATGCGGCTGACGGAAATATATTTATAATATACAAGGCACAATGCCAGCTTGATCGCCAGCGTCGCTGCATGCCAATAGTTTGGATAGACGTTGAGAATATACGAAAAAGGGACGAGCGAATCGATGACGCCGAAGATGTAAACAACGGCGGTGGGCGAAGTATAAAAATCGTCCTGCCGGGGTTTGTCCTCGATTCTGACTTCTGACGGCGGCGCGAGCAAACTGTCCTCCGGAACCAGCTTTAGGGTGTTTATCCCTTCGTTCCCAAGATTTTACCGAGATAGTCCAATACCGCCTTCTGATAGGCGGCGACAGTAAAACCTTCGGCAATGGGCGGCGCGGCCTGCTGCCACGCTTGCAGGATGTCGCGATTATCGATCACGTACATGAGCGCCGCATGAACGCTTTCCTCGTCGAGCCGCTCGAGCGCGAGCCCGGACTTCGGAATGGCGTCGAGATTGGAATTCTTCGACTGAATGATGGCGCAACCGCAGGCGAGCGCTTCGTAGATCGTGATCGGCGAGCCTTCGAAATAGGTCGGGAAGACGAGACAATCGGCCTCGCGGAGATAATCGGCGACAGCGGCGCGCGGCACGGTCGGGATCAAGGTGACGAGGTCGGCATATTGGCGGAAGGTCGCGCCCGGCACCTGCATTTGGCCGACGATCGTCAGCGTCGCCGCATTGCGCGGTAGCCGCGCGAAAGCCTTGAGCAGAAGGTGGATCCCCTTGCGCGGCCCCGCCTGGCCCAGAAAGAGGAAACGCACCGGGCGGTCTTTCGGCCGCAGCGGCGGGGGCCCCGGCTTGAAGAAGACGTCGTCGAAGCAATAGGGCAGGACATCGATCTTGCCGGCGAGGTCGGGGCGGGCGAGCGGATCGAGAATCGTGTCGCGGCAGAAATCGCTGCCGACGACGATACCGTCGGCGAGGTCATATTCCTTGTCCTGAATATCGATGACGGCTTGCGGAACGGCGAAGTTCGGACTCGAGAAGAAGGGCTTATGTTCCGCGTAGATTTCCTTCATCAGCGCGTTATAGACGCGCGGATCGCCGATGGTCTTGTCGAGGATGCGGACGATGCCGCGTTGCTTGGCGAAGGCGAACACATCGGCTGAGGACGTATCGTAGCCCCAGACGGCGGCGACCGGCTCGCGCTCGATCAGGCGGCAAACCGATTTGGCGAACACACTATTGCCGGCCATGTTGACGCGCGCGGCAGCGCGGCGAAGCCCGGCGCGGGTCAAGCCGCGCTCGATCCATTCATGCAGGCCGAAGGTCCGCACCGTGTCCGGGGCGACGGCCGGATGATAGAAGCGGCCGAATTCGGCCGTCAGCCTTTCGCGCAGCTTTGCCGGCAGGTAGGGGAGCGCGCGATAAGGCCAGCGGTTCGCGCGGTAGAAGATCGAGGTCGCATACCAGCCGAGTTTGCCGGCGTTCTGCAGCGCGCGCGCCGTCTGCCAGGAATGCTGTGTCCCGGGGTGAAAAACCCCCACGTTGCGAGTCATATGACTTCCGAAATCTGGTCTTGCGGACTGCCCGCGCCGCTCGGCCTAAGAATTTGCGCATGGGCAAGGCGCATCACAACAACGAACATGAAGCAATCGAGCGCCAGCAGCGCAAGCCCGGCGCCGGTCGCTTGCCGCCACAGCGATAAAGGATAGCAGAGCGCGACGCTCGCGATCGCGGCGGCGAGAAAGATATAGGAATAGGTGGCGTGGCGATTGGCGGCGAGGATCAGGTTCGATACCGGCAGCCACATGCCATTGACGAACATCACCGCGGTCATAACCGCGATAAGGTCGAAGCTCGGATGCACCGTGTGATGCGTCCAGAGCGCGATGATCTTTTGCCCGAAGAGAAGCAGGACCAATGCTCCGGGCACGAGAATCGCCGCATCGGTCGCGAAGGTCGCAAAGAGGAAATGCCGCTGCAGGCGCGTATCGCCGCGCGCGACGGCGGTCGAGAATTCGGGCATCAGGGCATGATTCAGCAGGGTCGTGAATTGCACGCCGGCGCGGATCAGCGTGCGCGCCGTGGTAAAGACGGGCACGGTCGCGGCATTCGTCGCGGCGCCGAGCATGACCGGTGTGCCTTGCAGGAAGGCAGCCTGGGCGAACGGCAAGGCCATGGCGGCAAAAGCCGGTTTGGCGAGCCTCTTGATCTCGTTAAAATTCGCGCCGGAAAATCCGAGCCGGAGCCAAGGCACCTGAAAGGTCAGCAGCAGCGCCTGGCCGATGACGCAGATGCTGCGCGCAATCAGGTAGGCCGAGGCCGCGGCAAGCAGCGAGCCGCCGCAAAGGACCGTGACGATGCAGGCGCAACCCTCCGTCAATTGCGTGACGGATTGACCGACGACGCCGACCGCATAAAGGCCGGAACAGCGGAATCCCGCCATCAACAGGCTGCTCGCAAGACAGATGAGCCCATAGGCGACGATCAAGATCAGCAGCACGCGGATTGCGCCGGGACTGACCGGAATGTCGAAGGTGATCCAGCGCGCCGGTAGCAGCGCGCAGATGATCACCGCAATCAGGAACACCGTTGAGGAGACGAGAGTGATCGCGGTCAGCGCGCTGTGATAGGTGACGAGCGTGCCGTCCTTGTCGCCGCGCGCGACTTTCATCGTCATGTCCACGCCGGCGGCCGTGGCAAAGCCGAAGTCGCCCAGCGCCAGGTAGGACGGGATCGTGAACAGCATCAACCAGGTGCCGTAGAGCTTGAGGCCCCAATGCGTGGCGAGCACCGGAACGAGCCCCAATTGCAGGCCGATGGTGACGATTTGGCTTAAGGCATTGGCGCCGATGCCGCGAAGAAGGCGGGCAAGCATTCCTGGTTAAATCCTCGCTGCCGGAAATCTGCAGGCAGCAACGCTAAAGTTCTGGGAAATCATAGCAATTTCATGACGCCCTCGACGAAGGCGGGAGTATCCGCGCGCGGCAGGAACTGGGCGCAGCCGAGCGCCATGCGCTCCCAGAGATCTTCGTCTTCGTGCAGCCATTGCATGAAAAACGCAAGGCCGGCGGGATTGTCCGGCTCGACGACGAAACCATTGACGCCGCTGCGCACGAGCGTTTCAAGCGCGCCGCAATTGTGCGAGATGATGGTTGGTACGCCCATCGCCTGCGCCTCGATGATGACATTGCCGAACTGCTCTTCGATGCTTGGCAGGATGAGCGCAAGCGATTGGGCAAGTTCGTGCGCAATCTCCGGCCGCTGCAGGAAACCGCGCAAAAGGACAAGACCGCCGAGATCGAGCGCGGCGATTTTCGCGCGCAATTCGGCTTCAAGTTCGCCCGAGCCGCAGATGTGCAACGGGCGCGGCGTGGCGACCGCCTGGCGATAGAGCGCGTAGGCGTCGATCAAGACGGTGAGGTTCTTTTTCGGCACGAGGCGGGTGATGGCGGTGAAATGGCGCGCGGCGTGCGGCGCGCCGCCGGGTGCCGGCGCGGCGCCCGCCAAGCTGCGGATTTCGCCGACCGACAACGTGTTGTGGCCATAGGCGATCGGCACTTTGCTGCCGCGCAGGAAGTGGATGTATTCCTCCGACCGGCCGCGATTGGTGAGGAAGCCGGCATAGGGGAGAAGGATGAGCGATTTGAAAACTTCCCAGCGGATCGTGCGGTCGTAATCGTCGAACTTCGACAGCAGCATGCCGAAGACGCGCTTGTTGGTCAGCGCCAGGATCGCCGAGGTGATGATGATGACCGGATCATTATAATGGCTGAAGAAAAAGGCATCGGCCTTGGATTTGAGGCAGAACGACAGCGTGCGCCACAGCTTCTGCCAGAAGCCGATCGAGACCGGCGCTCGATCGGGAAAGAGCGTGACGAGGCTGAAGTTTTTCGCATCCGGCGCGACCCAATCATAGGTCGTGCTCTTGCCGGTCCATTGGATGCCGATGACCTCCCATTGGTCGGCGACGGCGCGCGCCAGGGCGCTCAGCCGGTCGACATGCATCGGGCCGAAATTTTCCCAGAGAAAGACAACCTTCCTGAGCCGCGTCGGCACGTGTCAGGCGCTCGCCGTCAGCCG
This sequence comes from uncultured Methylovirgula sp., assembly GCF_947646745.1. NCBI lineage: Bacteria > Pseudomonadati > Pseudomonadota > Alphaproteobacteria > Hyphomicrobiales > Beijerinckiaceae > Methylovirgula > uncultured Methylovirgula sp. Next base: position 12,273 of record NZ_CANSHK010000014.1, read on the forward strand.
GCCGACGGATTGGGCGAAGCTTACGGCATCAGCTTCTGCGGCGAAGGCAGCGGTGCCGGCCGACAGCCGCTCCCACAACAATTGATCGGACGCCAGCCGGCCGAGGAAAAAAGCAATGCCCTCGACATTGTCAGGCTGGACGACGAAACCGTTGACGCCGGAGCGGACGAATTCGTCGCGCGCGCCGCAATTGTCCGAGACGATGACCGGGACGCCCATGGCCAAGGCCTCGACAATAGCGAAACCGAATTGTTCTTCCGAGCTTGATTGTATCAGCACGAGCGTCGATCCAAGCGCTTGGCTCACCACATCGGTCTGCTGGAAGCCCTCGAAGGTGACGAATTCGGTCAGGTTCAACTCGCGCACGTGATCGCGCAATTCCTGATCGAGGCCGCCGTCTCCAAAAATCCGCAACCGGCGCGGGTGGTTGGTGCGCGATACATACAGGGCAAAGGCATCGACCGCCACAAACAAATTCTTCTTGGCGACAAGGCGCGAAACGATCGTGAAATGCCGGTCGTGGAAATCGACCCCGGCGGGAGCGGGCGGTACGCCGGCGGCGCCGCGGATGCGTTCGACCGAGATCGTGTCGTAATAATTTTCGATCCGGGCATTGCTCAGCCCGAGGAAGCTCAAATATTGGCGGCTGCGGCGCGAGCCGACGATGGCGCCGACATAGGGCCAGATCCAAACCGCCTTCAGTGCCTCGCGCCAGATCGAGCGCGGCCGGTCGTCGAATTTGGAATCGAGCAGAAGATAAACCCGCTTGCGTAGCAGCCGCATCAGCATGGCGGCGATTTGGACGCTCGGCTCATTGTAATGGCAGAGAAAGACGTGCCTTGCGCCCGAGCTGACGCTGACGCGGACGAGCTCGAAGGCGGTGCGCAGCGCCCCCCATCGCGATTGGTCGCTGCGCAGCGTCCGCTTGGTGAAATGCTGCCCCGTTTCCGGTGTCCAGCCATAGGTCGTGCTCGCCGGGTTGAGTTCGATGCCGAGGATCGCCTTGCGCGGCATGGCGCGGGCCACGGCATCGCAGCGGTCGACATGGGTCGGCCCGAAATTTTCCCAGAAGAACATGATGCAGGTCACGGGTCGTCTCAGTTTATCCGGCGCTCACCGGATGCCGGGGGTTTGGCGCATGCGGCCAGGATACTTTCAAAGCGTGCGGCGATTGCACCGATATCGAAATTCTCGTCCGCATAGGCGCGGGCCGCCGCGCCGGCTTTCTGCCGCGCCTCCGGATCTTTCAGGAAGCGCCGGATCGCCGCGACAAAGCCTGCCTCGTCGTCCGGCGCGACAACCGCGCCGGCGCCGGAGCGCATCAAGATTCGTGCCGCGAGATTGGCTGCATTGGCCGAGAGCACGATGGCCTTGCCGCCGCTGAGATAGGAGAGAACTTTCGACGGCACGGAGTAAATGGCGGCGTCCGGCTCGATCATCGCCAGCATCACGTCGCCGGTTGCGAGAACGGCGCTGTAATCCTGGAAACTCTGGAAAGGCAGGACGCTCAGATTGGCAAGTCCGCGCGCTTCTCCCGCCGCGCGCACCTCGTCGGCATATTTGCCTTCGGAGATCACGACGACGGCAACCGCGGGCTCGGCCTTGAACGCCTCGGCGGCTGCAACGAGCAGCGCCGGGTTATGTTTGAGGCCGAGCGTTCCAGAATACATCAGCACAAATTTCCCGTTCAGGCCGTGCGCGCGGCTCCATTCATTGTCGCGCGGCAGAAGCAAAATCTTGTCTTTCGGCGCCCAGTTCTCGATGACCGAAATGCGTTCACGCGGCACATGCCAAGCAATCAGCGGGGCGATGAAATCTTCAGTGATGGCAATGACCTGATCCGCCCGCCGCAACAGGCGTTTTTCCAATTCTTCGTACCAAAGACCGATGGCATGTCCAGCCACAGGAATTTTCTTCCGCAGGACGGCTTTGATCGCGTTCGAATAAATGTCCTGAAGCCAGAATACGAAACAAATATTACGTGCGCGGCAATAAGTTTGAATCACCTGCTGCGGATCAAGCGGATTGTTGCAGCCGATGACGACATCGGGCTGCCAGCTCGCGATTCGCACGGTCACGCGGCGGCCGTATTCGATCTCCTGCCGGCGGCGGGCGACGAAATCATATTTCTTGAACGGCTTGCCAAGGCTGATGGCTTCGACTTCGAACGTCGCGGGATCGCCGGGCTGGCGGGCGAGATCGCCTTTCGGGCTTTGAAAATCGCCGAGCGAAAGATGCAGGACGTTATGGCCACGCTTGGCCAGTTCGCGCGCCAGTTCGACGGTGAAGGCATGGCCTGAATAATCGTTGAGCAGAATTCTCATCTTTTGCGCCGGCTCCCTGTCGCGCTCGCCCCACCCAATAGCGGAATTTTGGCAATTCCAAGCAGGGCTGTGCGGGTCTGGGCGCGGCCGAAGCTCCAATGCGGGCGGTGAACGCCGCCTGAACGCTCAAGATTTCGCTGCGGTATGAACTTCGGCAATATAGCCGCCGGGAAATTCGAAGAAAGCCGTGCGCCGCCCCGCCGCCGAAAACGGCTCGACGACGACGAACACGCCGGCCGCTTCCGCCTTCAGGATCGTCGCGTCGAGATCGGCGACTTCGAAGCCCGTCGTCTCGCGCCCCCAGGGATAGGGCAATTGCCCATCGGTCGCGAGAACCAGGGTCTTGCCGAAGCGCGAGTCGATCAGCACCCGGCGAAACGTGTGGAACGGCTCGCCGACCTCGATCCCCGGCGCCTTGCGATCATCCTCGACGACCGTGCCTTGCGAGAACGCGAGATAGGCGCGGATGAAGGCGTCCGCCTGTTCGGGCGCGACATAGACGCGGTTTTCCGGGATTGTCGCGAGGGCGGGATAATGCGGCGGGACGTTGTGCCAATAGAGCTGCATGGTGACGCCGCCCGGCCATTGGACGATGGCGTTGCGGCCGATCGCGTCCTCGAAGGGCGCGACGATCAGGCCGGCGCCGTCGGCGCGCGCTGCGGCAATCGCCGCATCGAAATCGGCGACGAGAAAACCGTTGCGTTCCGCGCCGAAGGGCGCCGGGATCGGCGTGACATAGCCGAAAACCGACAGCGTACCGACCGGCGCGTGGATGATCTGCGATTTCGTCGTGCTCGGCGTCGGCGTGACGTTGGCGATGATCTCTTTGCTTGCCGTGCCGCCGAAGGTCGCGAGGAAACTTTTGACGAAGCGCTCGAAGTCATCCGAGGCGACATAGACATGCGTCGTATCATATTGCGGGGCGACCGCGATGGCCGGCGTGGCGCCGGCCGTGCACGCCGAGGCAATGAGAAGAGCCAGTCCGTTTGCCGCCAAGATCGAAGCCCGTCGCATAGCGTTCCTTTCGCGCGGCCGGCCGCGCCGTCCATGTCAAGCGCCGGTCTTCGCAAGAATCTTGGGCGTGGCGCAAGCCTCGGCGTCCTGCGGCAATGTCGCATGGCGAGAGCGGCAGGAAGTCCGCTTCAGGATTCGGCGATCAGGGCCTCGAATCCGGCCTCGGCGATCAGGGATTCGCGGTCGCGGCCAATGGTCGCCACCGCCAGCTTTCGGCCCTGGCTTAAATAGGCCACCTGGCCGTCCCCGCCGGCGAGGTCGCCGTCAATGGCCGTCTGGTCCCATTTTTCCGCATGGCCGACGTAGCGGATGAAGACATCATAGTGCTGGCTCCAGAAGAACGGCACGTCGTCATAGCGTTGCCGGCGGCCGAGCATGTTGAGCGCCGCGACCTGACCCTGCCGTTCGGCGACGACCCAATGTTCGACCCGGATCGCTTGGCCCGACAGCGGGTCCGGCCAGCGCGCCAGATCGCCGGCGGCGAAAATGCCGGGCACGCTCGTTTCCAGATATTGGTCGACGCTGATGCCGCGGTCGGTCGTGAGGCCGGCCTGCTCGGCGAGCGCGAGGGACGGCCGCACGCCGATGCCGGCGACGATGAGATCTGCCGGCAGGGTCGCGCCATTGCCGAGCGTGACGCCGCGATCGTCAATTGCAGTGGCACTGGTGCCAAGGTGGAACATCACGCCGCGCGATTCATGCAGCGCGCGGATGACATCGCCGAGTTCGGGTCCAAGCACCTTTTCGAGCGGGCGCACTTCGGGGCCGACGACGTGGACATCCAAGCCGCGCTCGCGCAAGGAGGCCGCCGTTTCGAGACCGATGAAGCTCGCGCCGATGACGACGGCACGCTTGGCCTTTTCCGCTGCCGCAATGATGGCGCGGCTGTCATCGAGACTGCGCAGGTAACGCACGCGATCGGCGCCTGGAATATCGAGATGTACGGGGTCGGCGCCGGTTGCGAGCAGCAAGCGGTCGTAGGCATGACGCGTGCCGTCGGCAAGCCGCACCTCTCTCGCCGCTGCATCGAGGCCGGTGACGCGCGCCTTCAGCACGAGATCGATGCCGTGCTTCTTGTAGAAATTGGCTGAGCGCAGCGGAATCCAGGACTCCTGCGCCTGTCCAGCGAGATAATCCTTGGACAGGTTGGGTCGGTCGACGGGACCGGCGTCGTCGGCACTGAGCAGCGTGATTTGGCCGGCGAATCCCTCCCGCCGCAGCATTTCCGCTGCGGCATTGGCGGCGGCGCCGCCCCCGACGACGACGATGTTTTGCGGCAATGCCGCGCCGGCGAGGGCGGGTTTCGGCGCCGGCGCGATCTTCTCGGTCACATAAAGGGCGCCGTCGCGCTCGTCGACACGCCAGGCTGAAACCGGGTCGAGCGCCGGGGCGCGGAGCGCTTCGCCGGTGCGAAGGCTGAAACAGGCATGGTGCAGCGGACAACGCACCGTGTCCCCGACGATCAGCCCTTCGGCGAGGGGGCCGTTGTAGTGCGTGCAGGTCGCCCCGATCGCGAAAAGCGTGCCGCCGCTGCGGGCGACGATCACCGCCTCGTCGCCGACATGGCCGAGCAAAAGGTCGCCTTCGCCGATCACGCTCAACGGCACGCCGCGGGTGAGATCGAGGCCTTTCGTCTCACTGCTCGATTCGCTCATGCCGCATCTCCCTGTGGGCTTGTGTTACTCGTCGGCGAGCGCGGCGCGGCGGAAGGCCACGCGCGATACGGCCGCCCAATCCTTATCACCTTCGCCATGCGCGATGGCGTCGACGAAATTATCTCGCACGACGCTGGCGAAAGGCAGCGGCGCGCCCGCCTTTTCGCCCGCCGCCAGCATTAGCCGGACATCCTTCAGTCCGAGCGCCAGTTTGAATCCCGCCTCGAATTTTCGTTCTAGGATGGCTGCGCTATAGGTCTTGTAAGCCGGGGCGGCGAACAAGGTTCCGGTGAGGATTTCGGCGATCGTCCGCGGCGGGACATTCTGGCGCTCGCCGAAGGCGAAGGCTTCCGACATCGCCTCGATCGCCGAGACGAGGACGAAATTGGCCGCGAGCTTGGCGACATTGGCAAGATGCGGCGCCTCGCCGACGACCCAAGTCGCCTTACCGATCGTGTCGAGCACCGACTTGACGCGGGCGATGTCGGCGGCCTTGCCGGCGGCCAGCACATTGAGTTCACCTTTGGCCGCGACATCGGGGCGGCCCAGTACCGGCGCGCCGATATAGGCGACACCGGCTGCGGCATGCAGCGTTTCGAGCCGTTTGGCGAAATCGACCGAGATCGTTGCGGTGACGAGATGGACGAGGCCGGGGCGTGCATGCGCCAGCAGACCGGGCGCGATGATCACCTCTTCGATCACCTCGTCAGAGGCGAGCATCGTAAGCACGACATCGGCTTGGAACGTTTCCGCCGGGTCGCCGACGGCCTCCGCCCCTTCGCCGCGCAATGTCTCGACTGCGGCCTGCGACCGGTTCCAGACCCGCACCCGATGCCCGGCCGCGATAAGCCGCGACGCCATGGCCGCGCCCATGCCGCCCAGTCCGATAAACCCTACGTCCACCGTGCTCTCCTATGCTATTTTGTTGCGGCCCATTGACTTTTGTCCGCATTGCGCCACCCGTTCCCGCTGCTTATTTGCGCTTGAGGCGGCAATTGGGCTAGGGCCTTGGCGGTCAAGACTGGTTGTAGGCCGCAAGAGGGAGAGATTTGACCCGCCCTGCTGATTTCGACGGTGCCGGCGACGCCTCTGCGACGGAGCGTGACGAAAGCCTCGATCCGACGGATTGGGAGGCCTTCCGCGCCGAGGCGCATCGCGGCCTCGATATGATGGTCAATTATCTGCGCGACGTCCGCCAGCGCAAGGTCTGGCAGCCGGCGCCCTCGGCCGTGCGGGCGGCGTTCAAGTCGCCGCTGCCGCGCGAGGGCAAGCCGCTCGGCGAATTGCTCGATACGTTCCAAACATCCATGCTGCCTTATGCGACGGGCAATATCCATCCGCTCTTCATGGGCTGGGTGCATGGCGGCGGCACGCCGGTCGGCATGGTCGCCGAAATGCTGGCGGCGGGCATGAATTCGAATTGCGGCGGCCGCGATCACATCGCCATCGAGGTCGAGCGCGAGATCACGCTGTGGCTGGCCGAGGCCTTCGATTTTCCGCGCGAATCCTCCGGCCTCTTCGTCACCGGCTCGTCGATGGCGAATATGATCGCCGCGCTCGTCGCCCGCACCGATGTCTTGGGCGAAGACGTGCGCACCCATGGCCTACGCGCCAGCGCCCAGCTTGTCGGCTACGCCTCGAGCGAAGCGCATGCCTGTATCGAGCGCGCTTTCGAAATGGCCGGCGTCGGCTCGGCTTATCTGCGCCGCATCCCGGTCGACGGCAAAAGACAATTGGACGTGAAAGCCCTGCATGCGGCGATCGCGCAGGATCGCGCGGCCGGCTTTCAGCCCTTCATCGTCGTCGGCTCGGCCGGGACGGTGAATACCGGTGCCATCGATGATCTCGCCGCGCTCGCCGATCTCTGCGCGGCGGAGAACATCTGGTTCCATATCGACGGCGCCTTCGGCGCGCTCAGCGCTCTGTCGCCGGAACTGAAGCCGCTGGTGAAGGGGCTCGAACGCGCCGATTCGGTCGCACTCGATTTCCACAAATGGCTGCAGGTGCCTTATGATGCCGGCTTCTTCATCTGCCGGCATCCGGATCTGCACCGCCAGACCTTCATGAGCACGGCCGCCTATTTGGCCCGCGCGCCGCGCGGCCTTGCCGCCGCCGACATCTGGCCTTGCGATCTCGGCCCGGATCTGTCGCGTGGCTTCCGCGCGCTGAAGACCTGGTTCACCTTCCAGGCTTTCGGCGCCGAGCGGCTCGGCGCCACGCTTGCGCAGACCTGCCGGGTGGCGAGACATCTCGAAAGTCTGATCCGGCGATCGTCGATTTTCGAACTCAGCGCCGATGTGACGCTCAACATCGTCTGCTTCGGCGTCAAGGGCGATGCGACCGGGCGGATCAATCGCGCGATTGTCATGGACCTGCACGAGGCCGGCGTTGCGGCCCCGTCGACGACCAAGCTCGGTGGCCGGCCGGTGATCCGCGCGGCGATCGTCAATCACCGGACACAGATGCGCGATATGGACGCTTTCGTCGCCGCCGCCGAGGCCTGCGCGGTGCGCATCCTCGCCGAACAGGCTGCCCCTGTCGCCCCTTGAGGAGCGCCGAGACCGACCATGCGATTGTTGCGATCGGCGCTTTTCAATCTCTGCTTCTATCTGCTCATCATCGTGCTGATGCTCGCGGCGCTGCCGGCTTTGGCGCGGGGCGGCGAGGCGATCGAGAGCCACGCGCGGCGCTGGGCGCGCTGGTCGATCGCGCTGCTCGAGTTAATCTGCGGCGTCAAAGTCGAATTTCGCGGAATAGAAAATTTGCCCGCCGGCGCGGCCATCATTGCCGCCAAGCACCAATCGACGCTCGATGTGCTGGCGCTGATCCTGGCGGTGAAGCATTTCACCTTCATTTATAAGCGCGAGCTTGATTTCATTCCGCTGTTTGGCTCGTATCTGCGCGCCTGCGGACAGGTGTCGATCGACCGCAGCAAGCGTGCCGGCGTGCTCGGCCAGATCGTCGCTGCGGCGAAGGCGACATTCGCAAAGAACCGCCGCCTCGTCATCTTTCCCGAAGGCACGCGCCGCCCCGTCGGCGCCCCGCCGCTCTATAAGGCCGGCGTCGCGCGGCTCGCTGAAGCGACCGGGGTCAGCTGCGTTCCGGTCGCGCTCAATTCCGGGCTGTTCTGGCCGCGCCGCCAGTTCATGCGCCAGCCCGGGACCATGGTCGTGGAATTCCTGCCGCCGATTCCGGCCACGCTCGACAAAGACACGTTCATGCAAAGTCTTGAAAGCCGGATCGAGACCGCCAGCGACCGGCTGATCGCCGAGGCTTTGGCCAAAGATGCAAGCCTCGCCCGTCCGTCCGCGGCGGCGGGGCTTTCGCGGAGCTGACGGGACCGTTGCCGTTCGGCTTGACCCGGTTTCTGGGATTTGTTCCAATTTTGTTCTTGCGAATCACTCGGTATTGAGTGCATGGAATCGATCATGACGATCATCAAAGGACCGCAGGCGAGCCTCTGTCCAAGGACCGAGAGCTCCTGCGGCGACTCTGCCCGAGCCATGTCGCTCTTGTTCCTGTTGCGGCGCTGGCGCGCCAAGAATGCCGGCCTGGCTGCGGCGCCGCGCGCCAAGCCTGAGGATGCGCCGTCGAGCAATACGGCGCTCGCAAGCCTTGTCGGCGGCGACTTGGCGGAGCGGTTTCATGCTTGGCTTGGCCGTTCCGGCCGGCGCTATATCTGCTCGGTCTTTCCGGTCGATCGGCGCGACAGCGAGGGTGGCCTGCCCGATTTCGCCGAGGCGATCGTCATCGCGGTCAAGGCCGATGCAGCGGGGCAGCGCCGGGTCGTCGGCTTCTGCCAATGCGAACATGGCGCCGGCCCCGTCGCCCGCCATGCGTTCGTGAGCGCCGCCATCGCCGCGGGCGCGCAGCAATGGCATGTCCATCTTCTGACCGCCGATCCGCAGAAGCGCCGCGCCGCGATTGAAGATATCGAGGCGCTCTGTCAGCCGACCCGCGGCCTCGTGCCGGCTTGAGCGCCGCGCGGCTGCTTCGGACGTGACTGACGCTTAATCTGCCGCCGTGGCAGCAAATTCCTTCGCGAGCCAGTCGAGCACGGCGTCGGCAATGCCGAGTTCGGCGAGATGGGCCTGGGTGGCGCGGACGTAGTCCGGATTCGCACCGGAGACGCCCTGGCCTTGCGCAACAAGGCGGATGATAGCGTCGCGCTCGAGCCGGCCGGCGTATTGAAGATGATTGCGGTCGACCGCATAGGTCAAAACCGTGACGCTGCCGCCGTCATCGAGTTCGGCATCCAAATTCACTTCGCGATAGACGGACGTGACCTGCTCGCGCGCCCGCAGATAGGCGATCGTTTCGTCGCGATGGTCCGCGGCGACGCGGAAAGCGATGCCGCGGCAGGAGCCGCCGCGGTCAAGCCCCAGCACGAGGCCCGGACGCTCCGGTGTGCCGCGGTGGACATGCGAGTAGACGCAGAGCGCGCGGTGATAGCCGCGGACGCGCGCCATTTTGCGTGCCAGGTAAGGGAAGCCCGGCCGCCACATCAAGGAGCCGTAGCCGAAGACCCATAGATCATCCATATCATTGAAATTTAGGCGAGATATTTGGCGCTGTAACGGTGGCGCGACGCCAGACCAACAAAATTCCTCCGGATTTGTGCTTTTCCGCTAGATCTCGCGTTTGGCCAGAACCAGGAGAAGCCGCATTGGAGAGCCGTCCGACCATCGCCGCCGTGCCGGCCCGCAAGCGGGTGTCGCCGTTGCTCTGGCTTTTGGGCCTTTTGATCGTCGCCGGGCTCGGCTGGTCGGGTTTCTGGGCTTTTGCCGCCAGCCAGACGGGTCAGGCGCTCGAAGCCTGGGTGGCGCGCGAAAAAACTTTCGGCCGTATCTGGTCTTGCCCCAATCCGAAGATCGGCGGCTATCCGACAGCCATAGCGATCACCTGCCCGTCGCCGCGCTTCGACGGGCTGATCTTCGGCCACACCTATAGCGGCACGTTGCAAGGTTTTTACGTGACGGCGCCGCTCATGCAGCCGCGCGACATCAGCGTTTCGGCGGACTCGCCTTTCGCCGCCGTTTCCAAGGACGACAAGGTCAATTTCCAGCTCGCCTGGAGCCATCTGAACGTGCGCCTCAACGGCCTGCCGCAGGACCTCTGGCAGGCGGCTGTCGATGGCCGGGATTTTGTGCTTCATGGCGGCGCCGGTGCGCTCGCCTTCGGCGGCAAAGTGAACGATGCCGTAATCACCGCCGCGCAACGCGCAGGCCAAGATGGCCAGACCCTCGATTTCAACGTCATCTTGAACGGCGCGACATTGCCGGCGATCGATCAGATTCTTGGGCCGGGCACGCCGGCCGACGTCGCCGCGCAAGGCAGCGTCACCAAGGCCGATTTCGAGACGGGTCTGACGCCAGGGCAAAATCTCGACCGCTGGCAAGCCGCCGGTGGGCGCGTCACTCTCGCCTCGGTCAGCTTGACGCGCGGCGATACGAAATTCGTGGCGCGCGGCAGCTTCGCCCTCAATGCCGCGCATCGGGTCGACGGCCATTTCGATACCAAGAGCAGCGGCCTCGAACCGGTCATGCAGCACTATGGCATCGATCCGGGCTTGCTGAGTTTCGGCGCGCTGCTCGGCAATTTGCTCAGCGGCCATTCGAACGAGCCGCAGCAGCCGACGGTGCTGCATCTGCCGGTCGATATCGACGATGGCCGCATTGCCGTCGGGCCGATCCGCACCAGCCTCAAGCTGCCGCCGGCTTATTAGCTCAGGCCTCGTCGTCGCGGTGGCGGCCAAAGTCGGGCGCGGCGATCTCCTGGCCTTCCTCGATAATGCCGCGGCGGATCGCGCGGGTGCGGGTGAAGAGGTTGAACAACCCTTCGCCGTCGCCGTTGCGGATCATTCGTTGCAGCGCCGTCAAATCCTCGGTGAAGCGGCCGAGCGTTTCGAGCACCGCCTCCTTGTTGTTGAGGAAGACATCGCGCCACATGGTCGGGTCAGACGCGGCGATGCGGGTGAAGTCGCGGAATCCGCCGGCGGAGAACTTGATCACCTCGGATTGGGTGATGGCCTCAAGATCGGCGGCCGTGCCGACGATGTTATAGGCGATCAAATGCGGCAGATGACTGGTGATCGAGAGCACCAGATCATGGTGCTGCGGCGTCATGATCTCGATATTCGCTCCGGCCGCGGCCCAGAATTCGGCAAGCCGCTTCACCGCCTTCGCGTCGGCGCCGTCAGGCGGCGTCAGAATGCACCAACGATTGACGAACAGGGTCGCAAAGCCGGCGGCGGGGCCCGATTCTTCCGTCCCGGCGACGGGATGCGCCGGGATGATCGCAACATGCGGCGGCAGGTGCTTCGTCAGAGCTGCAAGCACGGCGCTTTTGACCGAGCCGACATCGGAGACGATGGCGCCGGGCTTGAGATGCGGCGCAATCTCCTGCGCGACCGCGGCCATGGCGCCGACGGGCACGCAGAGGATGACAAGGTCGGCATCGGCTACCGCCTGCGCCGCTGTTTCGGCGACCGTATCGGCGAGGCCAAGCTCGGTGACCTTGGCGCGGACCGTGGCCGAGGCATCGCCTGCGACGAGCACGCGCGCGAGTTTCTTCCGCCTGATGACGCGCGCCAGCGACGAGCCAATGAGGCCGATGCCGATCAAGGCGACGCGGTCGAAGAGCGGCGCCGCGAGCGGGGCGCCCAAGCCGTCAACCACGCTGGGAATCCTTTGCGGTTTTTGCCTGCACGAAACCGGCGAGCGCGGCGACGACAAGGCGATTGGCTTCCTCCGTGCCGACGGTCAGTCGCAGGCATTGCGGCAGAGAATAGGTCTCGACCGCCCGCAAGATCAGCCCGCGCTTCGACAAGAAGGCGTCCGCGGCGCGGGCTTCGTCCGCATCGTTGAAATGCAGCAGCAGAAAATTGGCGACGCTTGGCGTCACCGGAATGCCGAGCGCAGTGATTTGGTCGCGCAGCCAGGCGAGCCATTGCGTGTTGTGCGCGATCGATCGCGCGATATGCGGCTCGTCAGCGAGAGCGGCGATGCCGGCGCGCATCGCCGGCGTGTTGATGTTGAACGGGCCGCGCAGCCGGTTGATCGCATCGGTGATTGCCGGCGGCGCATAGCACCAGCCGAGCCGCAGCGCCGCGAGGCCGTAGATCTTCGAAAAGGTCCGCGTCATCACGACATTATTGCGCGTGCGGGCGAGTTCGAGGCCCGGCTCATAATCCGCGCGGGTCACGAATTCCGCATAGGCCGCGTCGAGAATCAACAGCACATGCGGCGGCAAGGACTCGGCGAGGCGCGTGATCTCGCGGGCTGGCAGATAGGTGCCGGTCGGATTGTTGGGATTGGCGAGGAAGACGATCTTGGTCTTCGGCGTCACCTTGGCGAGGATCGCATCGACATCGGCGGTGAGACCGACCTCGTGGGCGACGACCGGCGTGCCGCCCGCCGCGAGAATGGCGATGCGGTAGATCGAAAAGCCGTGCTTCGTATAGATGCCCTCGTCGCCGGGGCTCAAAAAGGCATAGGTCAAAAGGAAGATCAGTTCGTCCGAGCCGGCCCCGCAGGTGATCTGCGCCGCATCGACGCCGTGCCGTGCGGCGATGGCCTCGCGCAGCGCATGCACCGAGCCGTCCGGGTAGATGGCGAGCGCGTCGGCGGCCGATTTCGCGGCATCGATTGCACGCGGGCTCGGCCCCAGCGCCGATTCGTTCGACGACAGCTTGAAGATCTTGGCCGTGGTCGCGGCGGCGGCCTTGCCCGGAACATAAGGCTCGATCGCCAGCACGCTCGCGCGGGGCTGCGGCGCTGCGGCGATATCGGAAGACGTCATCTTTGCGGGCTCCAAATGGTCGCGCTCCAAATGATCGCGTTCATGCTCGCGCACCGGCGGCGCGGAGACGAAACGTTGCGCTAGCTGGCTCTGACAAAATCAAAACGCGCGGCATGGCTGCCGATTTCCGTCAAATCCGATGGCGTCATGCCACGCCCGGCCAAAGTTTCACGCAGCGCCGCGGCTGAAAGCGTGCCCGGCGCGGCGAGGAGCAGGGCGCTTTGCTGCGGCGCTCTGGCGATGATTTCCACACCAGTCCCGTGCAAAGACGGGTCGATGTCATACCAATGGCCGCGCCAATCGCCGAGCGTCGCGGCATAAAGCACGACATCGCGGGCGGCGCCGTCCTCGACCGGCTTGGCGATGACGAAGAGCGGCGTGCCGGCGGGATGGTCATGGCGCTCGACGAAGGGCAGCCGGGCAATGATCTTCGGCGCCGTCGGCGCTGTCAGGTGCTGCCACCAAGCGCCCGCCGCCGGACCCGCTTCAACCGGGACGAGGCCAAGGTCGCCCGACGCCTCGGCAACGGCTCCGACGACCGCGGCAACGCCTTGATGCGCGATATAGGGAACGGTGAAGCCGAAGTGGAAGCGGCAGCCGTCGCGCATCTGCGCGTCGCCGCCGGAAATGTCGGCATGGACGCTGTAATTCGCCTGCACGAAGGTGAAGGTCGAAATGATGATCCGCCAGATGCTTTCCACCGTGTCGAGCGGTAGAATGCCTTTATGGCGTTCGACGAGCCGGCGCATCATTTCGGCTTCGCGGCCGGGCCGGAAGGCGCTGCCGCCACCGGTCCGGGCCTTCACCGCAATCAGTCGGTCGATGATCTCGCCGCGCTGCATGAGCATTTCATGCAGGCAGGCGTCGATCCGGTCGATCTCGTTGCGCAGATCGGCCAAGGTTTCGGGGGTAGGGCGTCTTTCAAGCATCATGGCATCGCATCTTTGCGGACTTCTCTTAAAGAGAATCGCGCCGGGGCGAAACGCTTTTCCGGTTGCGTCCGGCGCGCGGCAAGGCCCACCGCTCCAAGCTGGCGACTGTGCATCGACATACCTAAATCCAACGCGTGAGGCGCTTGCCCGCCGCGCCGGCGCCGCTTGACACCGGCTTTGCGGCACTTCTATAAATCGGACGTAGTGTTCGTCAAAGCGAACAAAGGTTCATTGTGACAATCGTCCCCACCCAGAAGGCCCTGAGCCAGCTCGAAGCGGATGCGCCGCATAGCCTCGTCGTACGCTTCGGCGCCGATCGGCCGCTGAAGATGGACGCCGGCGTCGATCTCGGCCCGCTGCAGATCGCCTACCAGACCTACGGGACGCTCAACCCGGCAAAATCGAACGCCATCCTGATTTGCCATGCGCTGACCGGCGATCAACATGTCGCGAGCACGCACCCGATCACCGGCAAGCCCGGCTGGTGGGAAGTCATGATCGGGCCGGGCAAACCGATCGATACGGACCGCTATTTCGTCATCGCCTCGAATGTCGTCGGCGGCTGCATGGGCACGACGGGCCCGGCTTCGACCAATCCCGCGACCGGCCGCGCCTTCGGCCTCGATCTGCCGCTCGTCACGATCCGCGACATGGTTCGCGCCCAGGCCATGCTGATCGATCATCTCGGCATCGAGAGCCTGTTCGCGGTCATCGGCGGCTCGATGGGCGGCATGCAGGTGCTGCAATGGGCGGCGAGCTATCCGGCGCGCGTCTTCGCCGCCATGCCGATCGCGACCGCGGCGAAACATTCGTCGCAAAACATCGCCTTCCACGAAGTCGGCCGCCAAGCGGTGATGGCCGATCCCGAATGGCGCCAGGGCCGCTATCTCGACGCCGGTGTCAGCCCGACCAAGGGCCTCGCCGTCGCGCGCATGGCCGCGCATATCACCTATTTGTCGCAGGAAGCGCTGCAGCGAAAATTCGGCCGCAAGTTTCAGGATCGCGCCGCGCCGACCTTTTCCTTCGACGCGGATTTCCAGATCGAAAATTATCTGCGCTATCAGGGCACGAGCTTCGTCGATCGTTTCGACGCCAACTCCTATCTCTATGTCACGCGTGCCTGCGATTATTTCGATCTCGCCGAAGACTACGGCGGCTCGCTCGCGGCGGCCTTCAAGGGGACGAAGACGCGCTTCTGCGTCGTCTCCTTCGATTCGGACTGGCTTTATCCGACCTCGGCCTCGCGGGCGATCGTCCATGCCTTGAACGCCGCTGCCGCGTCGGTGTCTTTCGTCGAGATCAACACCGACCGCGGCCACGACGCCTTCCTCCTCAACGTTCCGGAATTCTTCGCCACGACGCGCGGCTTTCTCGACGCTGCGGCGCGTGCGCGCGGCATCGCACCGGCGGCCAAGGGGTAGCGCGTGGCGGATAACGGAGCACGCACCGCCGTCATGCTCTCGCAGACGGCCCGCATCGACCTTCTCGTCGTTGCCGATATGGTCGCGCCGAAGAGCCGCGTGCTCGATGTCGGCTGCGGCGACGGCACCTTGCTGCGGCTTCTCGCGGAAGAGCGCGGCGTCGATGCGCGCGGCATCGAGCTGTCGCAAAGCGGCGTCAACGATTGCGTCGCCAAAGGGCTTTCCGTCATTCAGGGCGACGCCGATACGGACCTCGCCGATTATCCCGACGATGCCTTCGATTATGTGATCTTGTCGCAGACCTTGCAGGCGACGCGCCGGCCGCGCGCGGTGCTCGAACATATGCTGCGCATCGGCCGTCACGCGATCGTCTCGTTCCCGAATTTCGGCCATTGGCGCATCCGCGCGCAGATCGCGCTCGCCGGCCGGATGCCGGTTACGAAAAGCCTGTCGGCTTCATGGTACGAGACGCCCAACATCCACTTTTGCACCATCCGCGATTTCATCGGCCTCGTCGACGAGATCGGCGCCAAGACCGAGCGCTCGATCGCGCTCGACCATCAAGGCCGGCCGCTGCGCGTCGGGGCGCCCTGGTGGGTCCTGAACCTGATCGGCGACCAGGCGGTATTCGAATTGTCGCGGCGGAACTGACGGACGCGCTTCACCTGAAACCAACCGGCAACGGCCGCGTTAGAGGTGATTGTGCAGGTCTAGCGCGAGGCGGTCTTGGACAAATCCGCTCCGGCCCAATCGCGGCGCTTCAACCCGGCGTCGCTCGATGCGCTCAATTTCTTCCTCGCCGATGTGCGCACGGGCTTTGGTCCCTATCTCAACGTTTTCCTCGTTACGGAACGGCATTGGAGCCAGTCGGACGTCGGGCTTGTGACGACGATCGGGGGGCTGCTTTCGATTCTTGTCCAGACGCCGGTCGGCGCGATGATCGATGCAACGCGGGCAAAACGCGCGTTGATCGTCGGCGCGCTTGTTCTCATGGCGCTGGGTTCGCTTGCGGTTTTTCTCTGGCCGCAGTTCCGCCCGGTCATGATCGCCAATGCGTTCGTGATGACCGTCGGCGATGTCTTTCTCCCCGCGGTCGCGGCGCTGACCTTGGGCCTTTATCGGCGCCAGGATCTGGCGCGGCGCCTGGGGCGCAATTCGGCTTTCGATCATGCCGGCAACATCGCGTTCGCTCTGGTTGCGGCGGTCATTTGCTATTATTTTTCACAGCGGGCGGTCTTTGTTCTTGCCCCCGTCTTTGCTGCATGGGCGGCCGCGTCGGTTCTGGCGATCCCGGCCGATGCGATCGATTTCGAGCGCGCGCGCGACGCCGAGGTTGGCGCAGGCGAGGCGTCCCATGTCGCCGGTTATTCGATTCTCATTCAATCACGCCCGCTTGTCGTTTTCGGATTTTGCGCGCTGCTGTTTCATCTCGCCAACGCGGCGCTGCTGCCGCTTGTCGGCCAGGAACTGGCTTTGCAACATCCGCGCGAAGCGACAGCCATGGTCTCGACCTGCATCATCGCCGCGCAAGGCGTCATGCTGCCGATCGCCTTGCTCGTCGGCCGCAAGGCCGATTCTTGGGGCCGTAAGCCGCTTTTTCTTGCCGGTTTTGCCGTGCTGCCCCTGCGTGCCGTGCTCTATACACTTTCCGACAACAGCGTCTGGCTGATCGGGGTGCAATTGCTCGATGGAGTCGGCGCCGGCATTTTCGGTGCCCTCACGCCGTTGGTGATCGCCGATATCATGCGTGGAACCGGCCGCTACAATCTGGCGCAGGGCGCGATCGCGACGATGCAGGGAATCGGTGCGGCGCTCAGCGGGCTTGCCGCCGGCGTAATCGTCGATCATCTCGGCTATCGTTGGGGATTTCTTACCCTCGGCGCGCTGGCGGGCATCGCGTTCGCGGTCTTTCTGATCGCGATGCCCGAAACGGCCGCAAGACGCGGCCAATGAAACGCCGCCGCCATCCGGCCGTTTATTTGGCCGCCTTGGCGCGTTTCAGCCCTTCGAGGATCAGTGCGCGGCCCTCGGCTGCGTCGCCCCAGCGCAGGATCTTCACCCATTTGCCGGGCTCGAGATCCTTATAATGGCTGAAGAAATGCTCGACCTGTTCCAGCGTGATTTGCGGCAGATCGGTATAATTGTGAATCTTCTCGTAGCGCGTCGTCAGCTTCTGCGACGGCACGGCGATGATCTTCTCGTCGCCGCCATGCTCGTCCTGCATCAGCAATACGCCGACGATCCGGCAATTCATCACCGCGCCGGGCGCGATGGCGCGCGTATTGACCACCACCACATCGCAGGGGTCGCCGTCTTCCGATAAAGTATGCGGGACAAAGCCGTAATTGCCGGGGTAGCGCATCGCCGTATAGAGAAAGCGGTCGACGAAAAGCGCACCGGAGGCTTTGTCCATCTCGTATTTAATGGGCTCGCCGCCGATCGGCACTTCGATGACGACATTGATATCGTCAGGCGGGTTCTTGCCGGCGGGGACGGCATCGAGATTCATGGATCGATCCTATTCTTCGGAAATGAGCGTCCGCACGAAATCACGATGATTTTGGCTCGAATCGAGCCAAAATCGGAAACGTGATCGATTCTAAAAACTTCGAGAGGGATTTAGGCGAAAAACCGGATTCGCTTTTTCGCGTCCCGCCCAGGAAGCGCCGCTCAATAGCCGATCGCGCCGTTATTGGAAAGCGAAGGCCACCCGCTCGCGCTGTTCGCTGCCGAAGCGCTCATAGGCGCGGCGCACGACCTTGCCGCCGAGGCGGCCATAGAAATTGAGCGCCGGCTCATTATCGGCGAGCGCCCAGACGAGGAAAGACAGATAGCCATGTTCGGCGAGGTCTTTCCGCGCCGCATTGAACAGCCGCTTGCCGAAGCCGAGGCCCTGGAACTCCGGCGCGATGTAAAGCTCGAAAATCTCGCCGCCGAAATTCATCGCCGGGACGCGATTGCGGCCATAGCTCGCATAGCCTCCGATCGCATCATCGAAGTCGAGGACCATAAGGCGCGACCGCCGCTGAATGGCAGAGCGCCACCAGCTTGGCCCACGCCGGGCGATCATCCGCTCCAATTCCCGGCCGGGAATGATGCCCCGATAAGCGTGCCGCCACGCCGCATCATGCACTTCGGCAATTGCCTCTGCATCCATTTCCCGTGCATCGCGGATCGTGATGAGCGTCTCGGCCATAAAGCAATGTTAGGCCCGCTTCGCCTCCGCCTGCAAGAACTTCTTCTTGGCACTGGCCTGCAGCGGGTGCCGATCTGTGGACGGGAAAATGCAAATGAATTTGCTTGTGAATTTGCTTGATTTTGCGCCGTCGCACCGCCGGTTTTCGCA
Source organism: uncultured Methylovirgula sp. (assembly GCF_947646745.1). NCBI lineage: Bacteria > Pseudomonadati > Pseudomonadota > Alphaproteobacteria > Hyphomicrobiales > Beijerinckiaceae > Methylovirgula > uncultured Methylovirgula sp. The sequence continues at coordinate 30,765 of NZ_CANSHK010000014.1, forward strand.
ATCGGCACGACGCGGCGACGAAGGCCGCGGAACGACGATTTTTATGCCTGCGTGTCGTGGCGATGACAGTGCGGCCGGAAATGTTCGGATGGCGCGTTCCGGCCGCACGAGGCTGCGTTGTTGTGACGCCGGCTATAAAAGGCCGAGCGCGTTAACGACGATCAGAATTGCCAATAGGGCTACACCAAGTCCGAGGCTTATTCCGATCAGTTTCTTTTCGATCGGCAGAAGCGGCTCGGCTTCTGCGCCTTGCACTTCGGCTTTGAGATCGATCTGTGCCATTTTGCTCTCCTGAACGTTGCGGCCGGGATCAGCCGGCGAGCGGCGGCTTCACGCCATGGAAGAAAAGCCAAGAGATGAAGAGGCCGACCCAGATGACGAAGCCGAACAGGCTGACGACATAAACGGCGGCGAGCTTGCCGAGGCCGTCCGCCCAAAGGCGGCGGAAATTGGACAGGACGCCGATCGAGAAGAAGGTCAGGACGAAAAAGACGACGCGGAAGATCGTCGTCTCGTCGGCGACGGCTTTCAGCGCCGGCGCCTGGCCCTTCAAGATAAGGGCCGCGGCGAGGCCGAGCGCGAAGGTCAGCACGAAGCCCAGAATGAACTTCGGAAACCGCTCCCAGATTTCGCTGGCCTTGGCTTTGCCGCCCGGGGCGTTGGGATTGATGTAGCTTGTCCAAACATGGGCGAGGACGAAGGCCCAAACGCCGATGAAGACGTCGATGAAGACCTTGATCGTCGTCGTCGTGCCCAGAATCCAACCCGGCTGATAATGGACGCCGGCGGCGACATTCTTGGCGTCGATCAAGGCCTCGGTGATGCCGCCGGCGGCAACGGCGGCACCGTCGGTTTTCACTGCCAAGCCGATCCAACTCGCCGCGACAAGCGGCTCGTGCGCCAGGAAGGTGCTGGCGAGGAACGGCAACAGGAACAGCTCGATCACCGCAAAGACGACGACCAGCGACGCGACGAGGACCGCGACTTGCGAGCGCGCCCGGATGGCGCCCCCCGTAGCGATCGCTGCAGCGACCCCGCAAATCGAGATGCCCGAGGCGAGCGGCGCCGCCGCCTCGCGCGAAAAGCCGAAATATCTGCGGGCGATGAAATAAACGACCGGCCAATAGATGAGATAGGCTTCGACGATGGCGGCAAGCGATCGCACGAAGACGGCGGAGGCAAGATTGAGCTTGCCCGCGACGGTGATGCCGATGGCGCCGCCGAGCAGGACGATGGCGATCTTGACATAAAGATCCGGCCGAATCGCCTCGTCGAGCCAGGCCGCGACGCCCGGAAAGAAGTTGGCGATCAGCAGCCCGACGATGAGCGCGACGATATAGCCACCTTCGGCCGTCAGGTGCAGCGACCAGGTCACTCCATATTTGGCGAGCTCGGCCGGCGTCTCGGCGGCGAAATGCGCGTAGCCGCCAATGTCCCAGGCGAGATAGGCGAGCCAGAAGACGGCTGAGAACGTCACCGCGAAACGGCCGACATTCGCCCTGATGGCGGATGCCGCTGCACTGAGGACCGCAAGCAGCGCCAGATAGGTCAAGGCGAGCGACGCCAGGCCGCCGAGCCAGGCATAGCTCTTGCCGAAAGGCGCCAGCGATTGCGCCGGATCGGTCCAAAGTCTGGACTTCACCGCCCAGCCGAGCAGATCGACGCCGCCCAATCCGAGCAAAGCCAGAACGAAAACAATGATTCCAAGGATGGCGGCGACCCAATCTTCGTTGAGATGCACCGCCGCGCGCTCAACCTGCGAGGCTGTCGTGTCAGTCATGATGAAACCCAAGCTCCCCTGCCGTCATCATAATACATTATTTCGATAGAATTTATATGTAAATACAAGACTTGGTCGTGAATTGGCCGCGGGCGCCGGCTGCTGCGGGGCCTTCGGTCCGATGATCGGCCGCTAAGCTTCGGAAATTATCGACCGCGCCGTTGCGGCAAGCGCGCCGAGCAGGCCGATAAGGTTTTCTGCAGCGGCCGCAGCAGGGCCGGAATTATCGATGACGAAATCGGCGGGGAAGGCGTCCGCAAACGCCTGGTTGCGGGCGAGCCGTTCGTCGATGTCGATTGAGGTGTCGCGCCCGCGTGCGCTGAGTCGCGCGGCGAGAACCTCTGCGGGAGCAGTGACGAGAATCGTGGCGGTGCGCGGAAAATGGGCCTTCGCCGCAACGATGGCTTCGCGCGACACGTTGCAGGCGACGATATGCCCGGCGGCCAGCGCCGGCCGAACCTCCTGACCGATGGCATAGCCAAGGCCGTGCGCGCGCCAGGCCAAGGCGAAAAGGCCAGCGCTGAGGCCTGCCGCATAATCCGCTTCGCTGATGGCGCGGTGATCCTCATGCGCCGACGGCGGTCGCGTGACATAGCGGCGGGGAAAGCTGAAGCCGGGTTCGCCGGCGAGTTTTGCTTTTGCCTGCCGCAGCAAAGTGTCCTTGCCGGCGCCGCTCGGACCCACCACACAGACGAAAATGCCGACCGTTGCGGACACGGAAAGCCCAGAATAAACAGACTGAAACAAGGCATCGACTTTGCGCCAAAAGGCATTGCGGCGCCAGCCTAATCTGGACCTCGGCCGGGCCTCGCGGCGGGCACCAAGCGCTACGATTTTGTTCACTTCTTTCCGGCATAGTTTTCAAAGCGATGCAGACGCCGCGCGGGGGAGCGGCGGCGGATTCCCGAACGGTGATTTCATGGACGAGACGCAGGCTGACAAAACCCAAAGGCGCGAACTGATCGCTTTCCGCATCGGCGCGCAGGAATTCTGCGTGGACATCATGTCGGTCCGCGAAATCCGCGGGTTTACGCCGGCGACGGCACTGCCGCGGGCGCCAAGCTTCGTCCGCGGCGTCATCAACCTGCGCGGGGCCGTGCTGCCGATCGTCGATCTCGCGGCGCGGCTCGGCTTTCCGGCCACCGATCCGACGGTGCGCCACGTTATCATGGTGGTGCAGGTCGATCGCCAGGTCGTCGGCCTCCTTGTCGATGCCGTGCTCGACATCCTCACCGTCGCCGATACGGACATTCAGCCGACGCCCGATGTCGCCTCGGAGATGGCGAAATTGTTCACCCGCGGCGTGCTGGCGATCGACGGGCGAATGATCAGCTGGATCGCGCTCGAACACGTCCTGCCGCCAGCGACGAGCGAAGCGGCCTGATCAAGCCGCGGTTGTCTTGACCCGGCGGCTGCGCCATATGGCCAATCGAGACCAATACCGTTAGAGCGGGATCGGCAGATAAGGACGCGGTCCGCGCGAGCTTGTCTGCGCTGAAAAACCCCTTCGCATCCCGCTCCGGCGAGGCCGGCGATGAACCTTGCCGCTTCGGCACCAATTGAAAAACCAGATGAAAAATCCGCCCCCGCCGGTCCGGTCGCGCGCTGGCGCGGCCTCGTCAGGCGAAGCGAGCCGGCGCTCATCATTCTGGCCATCGCGGTCGGCGCGCTTGCCGCGGGCCTCGTCGCGCTGACCTCCGGCGCGGTCCAGTTGATCCATCAGATTTGTTTCGGCATGGCCGGCAACGCGCGCCTCAGCGGCAGCGAGGCCTTGCGTTCGCCCTATCTGGCCTTCGTCCCGGCATTCGGCGGCGCGATCCTCGGCATCACCGGTCTTTTCATCAAGCGCTGGCGGCCGCGCCGGCCGGTCGATCCGATCGAGGCCAATGCCCTGCACGGCGGCCGCATGTCGCTGACCGACAGCATCCTCATCGCCTTGCAGACCGTCGTCTCCTCCGGTTTCGGCGCTTCCGTCGGGCTTGAGGCCGGCTATACGCAGATCGGCGCGGGCTTCGGCTCGGTCTTGGGAACGCTGTTCCGGATGCGCCGCAGCGACATGCGCACGCTCGTCGGCTGCGGCGCCGCCGGCGCCATTGCCGCCGCTTTCCAGGCGCCGTTGACGGGCGCCTTCTATGGATTCGAACTCATCATCGGCACCTATACGTCGTTCGGCCTGGCGCCGGTCATCGCCGCGTCGATCAGCGCCGTCCTTGCCTCGCGGGCGCTGGGGATCGATGCCAATTTCGTCGGCCATTTCGTCCCGACCGCACAGATCTCGCCGGTCGATTTCGTTGCCTTCGTCTTCCTTGCTTTAGCCTGCGCCGCGGTCGGCATCGGCGTGATGCGCGGCGTGACCTTCGTCGAAAGCCTGTTCAAGCGCAGCCATTTGCCAGCCGCCCTGCAGCCGATCACCGGCGGCCTTTTCGTCGGCTCTCTGGCGCTGGTCACGCCGCATGTTCTCGCCTCCGGCCACGGCGCCTTGCGCACGCTCTTTCAAAACGCCGGGCCCGGGTTGACGCTGCTGCTCGTCATCGTCACGCTGAAATCGCTCGCCTCCGCGATTTCGATCGGCTCGGGCTTTCGCGGCGGCCTGTTCTTCGCGTCGCTCTATATCGGCGGCCTGATGGGCAAGATCGCCAGCGCCATGCTGCCGCTCGTCGTGCCGGGCGCGGTTCCGGATGCTGCGGCCTATACTGTCGTCGGCATGGCCGCGCTGGCCGTCGCCATCGTCGGCGCGCCGCTGACCATGTCTTTCCTCGCGCTCGAGACGACGGGCGATTTTCCGCTGTCGCTGGTGATCCTGATGGCCGCGACATTGGTCTCGGTCATCGTGCGCCGCGCGTTTGGCTATTCCTTCGCCACGTGGCGGCTGCATTTGCGCGGCGAATCGATCCGCAGCGCCCAGGATGTCGGCTGGATGCGCGCCCTGACGGTCGCGCGCATGATGCGCAGCGATCTCCAGCTCACATCCGCGGACCAGAGCCTCGGCGATTTCAAAAACCAGTTTCCGCTGGGCGCAACGAATTGGGTCGCCGCCGTCGATGCCGGCGGGCGCTATCTTGGCCTGATCTCGGTGATCGATGCGCATCTCGCCGCGGCCGAGTCGCGCCCGCCCGAGCTTGCGGGCCTTCTGCGCGAGCCGGAGACGGTGCTGCGGCCCGACTTGAACATCAAGGAGGCGGCGGACATTTTCGACCGCACGCAGAGCGAGGCGCTGGCCGTGGTCGATGCGAGCCGCAGGCCGATCGGCCTGCTGACCGAAGCGCATGTGCTGCGCCGCTATACGGAAGAACTCGAACGCGTGCGGCGCGACCTCGCCGGCGAGGAATGGCTCGGCGAGAACTAGCGGATCGAAGGGATTCGATGCCGACCGTCAGTGCCGCGCCAAATAGAGCGACAATGTCGCAATCGACAGCAGGGTCGAGACGAGGATGACGCGCGAGGTCGTCGCGGCTTCGCGCTTGTAAAATTCCGCCAGCATGAACGAGCCCGTGCCGGTCGGCAGCGCCGCGATGAGGGTCGCGACCTGCGCCTGGAACGCCGGCAAATGGAAGACGAAAACCGCCAGCATCCACGTCAGCAAAGGCTGGAGCAGGAGCTTGATGCCGACGAGCACGGCGGTCATCGTAACGCGGCTCTCGCCCGGCGTGCGGCTTTCGGCCAAAAACAGCCCCAGGGCGACGAGGGCACAGGGCGGCGCCGATTGGCCGAGCAATTTCACGAACGAATCGACCGGCAGCGGCAGGCTGAAGCCGGCGAGGCGCAGCATGGCGGCAAGGGCAGGGACAACAAGAAGCGGGTTGCGCGCCAATGCGGCGGCGACGCGCAATACGAGCGTCAGGCGGTCTTTTTCCTTTTGCAGGCCGATTTCGATCAGGACGATCGCCACAGCGAAAATGAGACAGACGGTGAGGATCGTGGCGATGAGCACCGGCGCCAGCGCTGCCTTGCCGAAGGCCGCGAGAGCCAGCGGAAAGCCCATATAGCCGGTATTGGCATAGGCGCCGTTCAGCCCGTCGACGGCGGCATCGGCGAGCGGGCTTTGCTGACGCAGGCGGACGGCGACCGTCAGCGCGAAACAGACAAAGGCGGCGAGCCCGAAGGCGGCGATGAAGCCCGGCTGCCAGATTTCGCCGCCGCTGGCATGCGCGATGACGTCGAAGAGCAGCGCCGGCAAGGCCAGATAGACGACGTAGCGGTTGATCTCGCCGGTGGCGGATGGCCCCAGGAGGTCGAGGCGCCGTACCAGCCAACCGGCGAAAATCACCGCAAAGATCGGCAGGACGACCGAAAGGGTCGAAATCATGAACGGGCTTTACCTTGCGGCGGGCGGCGTCCTTCCTCTCGATCGTCGTTTTCTTCTCTCGAACCAGAAGCGGGCGGAAAGATCAAATGACGACAACGTCAAACGCGCGTCACAGCGTCCCGGTGTTAAATGCGGCTGCGGCCCGGGAGAGAAGGCGATGAGGGCAATCCGTGCGATCGGTTTGCTGGGCGCGGCGTTTGGCGCTTTGGCGCTGACGGCTGCCCCGGCGCCCGCCGCCGGCGGTCTCGATCAGATCAAGACGATTGTCATCCTCTATGCCGAGAACCGCAGCTTCGATGCGCTCTACGGCGATTTTCCCGGCGCCCGCGGCCTCGCCGATCTTGCGCCGGCGCAGTTTGAGCAGCGCGACCGCGATGGCAAATTGTTGCCGACCCTGCCGCCGATTTGGCGCGGCCTGACCGGCAAGCACGTGGTGCCGCCGATTCCGCAGGAGAAGACGAAAGGGCTGCCCAATGCGCCGTTCGCCATCGACGATCCGAAGGGCTTCAACCTGCCGCTCAGCATCGAGACGCGCGACCTCGTGCACCGCTTCTATCAGAATCAGATGCAGATCGACGGCGGCAAGAACGACCGCTTCGCCGCCTATAGCGATGCCGGCGGCCTCGTCATGGGCCATTACGACGGGTCGAAACTGCCGCTTTGGCCGATCGCCAAGGACTATGTGCTGGCCGACAATTTCTTCATGGGCGCGTTCGGCGGCTCGTTCCTCAACCATTTCGAACTGATCTGCGCCTGCGCGCCGATCTATCCGCATGCCAACGAGAGCCCGGCGAAGGATCAGATTTCAGCCATCAACCCGGACGGCGTCAGCCTTAAGCTCGCGGCCGATTCGCCCGCCTCGGCCCTCGACGGACCGCCGAAATTCGCCAAAGACCGCGCGCTGACGCCGGATTTCTACGCGGTCAATACCATGCAGCCGCCCTATCAGCCGAGCGCCAATCCGCCGCAACCGGGCGGCGACCCGGCGCTCGCCGATCGGCACGCCGCGACGACCTTGCCGCCGCAGACCGAGACCACGATCGGCGATCTTCTCGATGATAAGAACATCGCCTGGGCCTGGTATGCCGGCGGCTGGGGCGCGGCGCTCTCAGGCAAGGACACGAAGGATTCGGAGGCGCTCGTCTTTCATCATCAGCCGTTCAATTACTTCAAATTCCTCGCTCCGGGCACGCCGGCGCGGGCCGCGCATCTGCGCGACGCGGGGCTTGCCGGGGAACTCTTCATCAAAGATATCGATGCGGGCGCGCTGCCGCCGGTGACGTTCTACAAGCCGCCCGCCAATCTCGACGAACATCCGGGCTATGCCGATGTGCTCGCCGGCGACAAGCACCTCTTCGACATCGTGGGGCATCTGCAGAAAAGCCCGCAATGGCCGCATATGGTGGTGATCATCACCTATGATGAGAATGGCGGCTTCTGGGACCATGTCGCGCCGCCGAAGGGCGACCGCTTCGGCCCCGGTACGCGAGTGCCGACTCTGATCGTCTCGCCCTTCGCTGGACGCGGCCGCGTCGATCACACGCTCTACGACACGACCTCGATCCTACGGCTGATTACGCGGCGTTTCGGATTGCCGGAATTGGCTGGGTTGAAGGCGCGCGACGCGGCTATGGCGAAGGCGGGCGAGCCGAAACTCGGCGATCTGACCGGCGCGCTCGATCTGTCGGGGAATTAGGCGGCGGCCGCGCGATTCAGGCCGGCTCGGCGAGATTGGCGAGTTCGATCGACGCGCCCTGGTTCTGCGCCACGCGGATATTGTCGAAGAACTGGCGGGCGCTTTCCTTCCAGGTGAACTTGGCCGCATATTTGCGGCAATGTTCGCGCGAAATGTCGAGCGCCCGCAGCGCTGCCTCGCGCAGGTCGTGGCTCAGGACGCCGGTGCCGGAATCGCCGATCACATCGAGCGGCCCGGTGACCGGGAAGGCCGCGACCGGAACGCCCGAGGCCAAAGCTTCGAGCAGGACGATGCCGAACGTGTCGGTGCGGCTCGGAAAGACGAAGACATCGGCCGCGGAATAGACCTGCGCCAGGGCCTCGCCGCTGCGGGCGCCGAGGAAATGCGCCGCCGGATAGGCGGCGGCAAGGCGCGCCTGCAGGGGCCCGTCGCCGACGATGACTTTCGAGCCGGGCAGATCGAGCTTCAGGAACGCCTCGATATTCTTCTCGACCGCCAAGCGGCCGACGAAGAGAAAGATCGGCCCCGGCAGGCCGGCCAATGCGTTCTCCGGCCGCGGCCGGAACAAAGTGCCGTCAACCCCGCGCGACCAGCGCATCAGGTTGCGGAAACCGTGCCCCGCAAGAATGTTTTCGAGGCTGGGAGAACTCACCATCGTGCCGGCGGCGGCGCTGTGAAAGCGGCGCAGCGCCGCATAGCTCACCCGCATCGGGATAGGCAGCCGCGCCGCGACATATTCCGGGAAGCGCGTGTGATAGCTCGTCGTGAAGGTGCGCCGGCCATGCAGGCAGGCGCGCCGCGTCGCGAGGCCGATCGGCCCTTCCGTCGCGATGTGGATGAAATCCGGATTGAAGTCGGCAATGAAGCCCGCAACCTTGCGCGGATAGGCGAGCGCCAGCCGGATCTCGCGATAGCCGGGCAGGGGCAGCGTCCAAAAATCCGTCGGCGTCAGAAACCGGACATTGACACCGAAGCTCGCCGCATGCGCGGCGATATTCTCGAGCGAGCGGACCACGCCATTGATCTGCGGCCCCCAGGCATCGGTGGCAATCAGAAGTTTGGTCACGCCGCCGTCGCCTCGATCTCAGGCTGCTGGGCCGCCGCGGCGAGCGCTTCCTTGGCTTCGCGCACTTTGTCGGCCCAATGGATAATCTCGAACCGGCCGTCGAAATGTTCAACCAGCGCGGTGCAGCTCTCGACCCAATCGCCGGTGTTCATGTAGCGCACGCCGAAGTCGTCATGGATGATGGCGTGGTGAATATGGCCGCAAATGACGCCATAGGCGTCGCGCCGCCGGGCCTCGCCCGAAAGCGCCGATTCGAACCGGCCGATATGGTTGACGGCGCTCTTCACCTTCAATTTCGCCCAGGACGACAGCGACCAATAATCGAGGCCGAGCCGGCGGCGGACCATATTGAGATAGGTGTTGATCCACAGCGCCAATTCGTAGGCTCCATCGCCGAGCACGGCAAGCCACGGCGCATGCCGGACGACGAGATCGAACTGGTCGCCGTGCATGACGAGGAAGCGCTTGCCGTCCGCCGCCTCGTGGATCGCGGTATCCATGACGTCGATACCGCCGAAATTATGCCCGACGTAATCACGCATGAATTCGTCGTGGTTACCAGGAATATAGGTGATCTTGACGCCTTTGTGGACGCGTTTCAACAGCTTGCGGACGACGTTATTGTGCGATTCCGGCCAATACCAGCCAGATTTCAGCCGCCAGCCGTCGATCACGTCACCGACAAGATAGATATGGTCCACGTCGCAATGCTTGAGGAAGTCGAGCAGGAGGCCTGCCTGGCAACCCTTTGTTCCCAAATGCAGATCGGACAGGAAAAGTGTCCGGACGGCGATGCTGTCGAGATGCTTTTTCGCCACGGTTCCGACTCCCGATGAGACATCATGTCCTTGGCCGAGTCGGGTGGCACTTTGATGACAGGGATGTGGTCCCCTCTCCCCGCCCGCGGGGAGAGGGCTAGGGTGAGGGGCTGGGGATTGGCTATAACGCCTTCCGCCGCTCGAGCACGGCGAGAATCGTCTCCAGGACAGCTTCGGTATTCTCGAAGACGTCGGTGTTTGTGACTCTTAGGACGCGATAATCGGCCTTCGCCAGATGGGCAGAGCGCCGAGCGTCCGCCGCAATCTCTTCCGGGGTGCCGTGTGTCGCGCCATCCACCTCGACGACCAAGTTTTCCTCCCGGCAAAGGAAATCGGCGAAATAAGGTCCGATTGGCGCTTGGCGAACAAATTTGAAGCCGCTTAGCCGGCGCGATCTGAGCTTCGCCCAAAGTTTTGCTTCTGCCGATGTTTGCGATCGGCGCAGTTGACGGGCTCGTCTGACCTCAGGGATTCGCAAACCGCGCATTGGCTCCTCCCTGCCCCTCACCCTAGCCCTCTCCCCGCAAGCGGGGAGAGGGGATCAGGGCAAAAGAAAAGCGCCGGACGGTTGCCCGTCCGGCGCTGAATTCAGGCTTTCAAGAGAGGCTTAGAAGAACCAAGCCGTGCCGAGCCAGAGGTCGTCTTCCTGCAGGTTCTGACCAAGCTGGTTGATCGTCCAGGTGTGGCCGAATTCCGCCTGCAGCGCCATCCAAGGCGTCAGCTGATAGCGCAGGAAGCCGATGATGCTTTCGTTGTCGTGCACCAAGGTCGGCGCAGCGCCAACGGTCCAATCGAAGCCCGTCGCCTGCAAGGCGCTCACGCCCCAGCTCGCGCCGAAGGTGAACTTATCCCAGGTGTAGGACGCCTGGGCATAACCGCCGTAGGACTTGCGGGCATTGCCGGCCAGATCGAAGCCATTGAAGAAGAAGCCCGTCGTGCCGAGGCCCTGGCCATAGTAGCCGTAGGCCACGAAGCTGAAGCCGTCGATGTCCAACTTGCCGAAGCCGTCGACGCCCCAGCTATTGGTCGTCGCTTCCAGCGGCATAGCGGCCAGCGACCCCGTCGCCGTATCGTTCTTGTGCTGCTGCCAGAGGGCATCACCCGACACGGTCAAAGCCGCGCCCGGCGCAATATTGCCCTTCCACTTGATCTGGCCCTGAACCATCGGCAGTTCCTGGCCGGTGAGGGTCGCAGAATAAGGCTGCAACGGGCCGACCAAGCCCCCGACGTTAACCGCGTTCAAAGGCGTCATGGCGCTGATCGACGCGGTGAAGCCGTTGAAGTCCGGCGTCGTATAGGTGATCTGCGGGATCCAGTCCGCATACACATAGCCGATGCCGATGCGGCCGAGCGACGTGTTGGCGGGCGACTGCGTCGTCAGCGGCGAGCCGAGGCCGAGCAGCGTCGCGTCGTTCAAGATGGCGTCCGAACCGAACAGGCCGAGATCGCGGCCGATCTTGACCGTGCCGAAGGTCGGCGTGCCGATCGTGCCGAAGACCTGACGAAGGTCGATGCCGGGGGTGCCGAGCGCAGCCGGTGCGCCAGGACCATTGGCGTTGGAGCCGCCGACCGGGGACACGTTGTTGCCGCCCGTATAGGCGCCGATGGTGAAGCCGAGATCGTAACCCATCTGGTTGGTGGCGATGCTCAGCACGACCGCGCTCGGCAGCAGGCCGGCCTGGATCGAATTATACGGCTGGTTCGGGCTGGCGGTAACGAGGCCGCCCGCAATCGGAGCCGTCGCCGACCCATGACGGTCAAAAGTTTCGTCCGCGCCGAACACGAGGTCGCCGGAGATTTTCACATCGATCGCGCCGACTTCACCTTCCTTGGTGACGAGGCCGGGGATGTGGAAGCCGATGCCCTTGTCGAGGCGGGTCAGGTAACGGTCGTCCGGAACGACGACGACGCCGTCTTTCGAATAATGACGGCCATAGGGGCGGGCCATGTCCGCCTTTTCCGCCGCATGGCGGGACTTCAGCTTGGAGTATTCGCCACGGGTCAGAACGCCCTTGGCGCGCAATTGATCAAGAAGCTGATCGGTCACGTCCGCGCGAGCCTGGCTGACCACAGTCATGCTCATCGCCGCCGCCGCCGCAAAAACGACCATCCGCGCAAGGCGGCCGCTGCGGCGAGACTCGGATGGAGATTTCACCATTAATATGTCCCCCTGTTATCACTTTTATGAGTCGAGTATTCCGGTGCTCGATCCTAGAGATTTTCCCGAAACGGTCGATAGGCTCTGCGACCTTCGAGCGCATTTCGCCAAGCCATGTGGCAATTGGGCGACAGATATGCGCCATGGCAAAGCTCGATATCCCGCAGCGCACGCACGCTTTGCGAATCGCCAAAACCCAAGTTTAAAAAAGGATAAATTTCATTCGCCGCCGGCGGGCCGCAGCGATCATTTCGCTGCGGCAGAACGACTCAGCGGAAGCTGCCGGCGGGGCGCGGCCCTGGGGATAAGGCCGGGCGTGGCGGGGCGGAATCGTGCATATATCCGCTCGGCAGGCCGCCGGCCGGTGCGGCGCCCCCGCCGCCGCCCTGGTAGGGAAGCAGGCTGTCCTGATCCATTTCCAGGCAGGTCAGCATTTCGACATAGCTCGGGATCGGATGCGGCGGGACGCAGCTGCGCCGGCTCGAGGCTTTGAACTTCGACCATTTCTGGCTGAGCTGCTGGCGCGCTTCCTTTTCGTCCAGCATGCAATTGCGGAAGGTTTCCTTGGGGTCCGTCGTCCCGTAGTTCTGCGCCGCGCGGCAGGATTTTTCGACATCGAGAACCGGAACCCGGTCGAGCGAAGCGGCGGCGGGGGCGCTCACCAGCACCGCGCCAGCAAGCAGGGAAAACGCAGGCAGAAGAAGAGCGAATAAGCGCAAGGTCGGACACTCCAGCCGCAAAGCTCTCCCATATCCTAGTTCGGCGCTGCCGAACTGCAACACTCTGCCGAAAAGCACACTTGGCCGAAAAGCACACTTGGCCGAAAAGCGCGTTGGCGGAAAAGCGCCTTGGCCGAAAAGCGCTGCGGCCCGCAGCCGGCGCGAGGCGTGCGGGCAAGCGCGCCCGCCGATCAGGCCTGCATCAGGCTCGCGGCCCAGGATGGGACCGCGATGGAACGCCAGTGCCGCGCCGCACGCGTCTTCCCGAGGTGAAACCAGGCGTTAACTTTTTGTTATCGCGGCGCAGAGCATCCTGGGGATGGAGGCTCTGATGATCCAAATTGGGCTGATCTCCTTTGCTTTTGGCGTCGCGCTTGCGGGGCGCTATCAGTTTCTGATCCTGAGCGTTGCGACCTTCTTGGGTCTCGCCGTCGTCGCCCTTTATGCCCATACGGCGCATTTGACGCTCATGAACGGGGTTCTGAGCGCGCTTCTCTTCGCCCTCTGTCTGCAGGCGGGCTATTTGAGCGGCGCGCTTTTCTTCGACGTCTGCCGGCCGCTCGTCAAAGCGCCCGCGCCCGTCGCCCAACGCCGCTGGCGCTGATTCACGCCTGACGGTTCTGCAGCGAAAAGCGGATCAGATCGGTCGTGCGTTCGAGGCCGAGCTTTTCCTTGAGCCGCGAGCAGGAGTTCGCCACCGTCTTATAGGCGATGCCGAACGTATTGGCGATTTCGAGCAAGCTCTTGCCCTCGCCGAGCAGACGCAAGATTTCCATCTCGCGATTGCTCAACTTCTGCAGCGGGTCTTCTTCGTTCGAAGCGGAGAAAACGAGTTCGTTGGCCGCCTCGCGATCGACGTAGCGCTGCCCCGCCGCGACGCGTTTGACCGCGGTGATGAGTTCGTCGGCCGGGGCGCTTTTGCTGACATAGCCGGAGGCGCCGCCGCGCAAGGCGCGCGAGACATAGCCGGCCTCCGAATACATGGTGAACATGACGATGCGGGTCGTCTTGTTCTCGTTCTTCAATCGCTGCAGCAGCTCAAGCCCGCTGCTGCCGTTGAGATTGATGTCGAGCACGACCACATCCGGCACTTCGCTGCGCAGTTTGGAGAGGCCCTGCTGGGCGGTGCCGGCTTCGACGACTTCGGAGCCTGGAATGGTGCCGAGCAGCCGGCGCACGCCCTCGCGCACGATGCCGTGATCGTCGATCACCAGGATCTTCATTGCGCCGCGATCTCCGGAACGAATTCGATCTCGTCCTCGCTTGGCAAGGGCAAGCGGACGGCGACGGCGACGCCGGATTTGTCGCGGCGGTTCTGAATGGTCAAAGCGCCGCCGAGCAGGGCGGCGCGCTCCTTCATTCCGATCAAGCCAAATCCCCCCGAGGCATTATTGGCATCGAAGCCGCAGCCGTCGTCCGCGATCCGCGCGACGATAAAGCCGCTTTCGTAGGCCTCTTCGATCGAAACCTCAATAAGCGACGGCTGCGAATGCTTGACGGCATTGTTCAGGCTTTCGCGAATGATGCTGTAAAGCGCGCCGTCGATGCGCGGTCCCCAGCTCTTGTCCGGCATATGGATGCGGAAGGTGATCTCCGGCCGCCGCGTCTTCCAATAGGAGATCAGATTGTCGACGGCGCTGGCGAGGCCGAGCGCATGCAGGCCCGAGGGACGCAACTGGCCGAGAATCGCTTTGACATTGCGCTTCATCTCGGCGACGGCGCCGCGGATGGCATGCGAGCGCTCGACGATCGCCGAATAATCCTTGCTCTGCGCGAGTTCGCGGATCGTCATGGCATCGACATCGACGGAAAACAGCAATGGGCTGACATCGTCGTGCAGGTTGCGGGCGAGCTCGATGCGCTCTTCCTCCTGCACCGTCTCGAGCTGTTCGTGCAGGCGATGGTTGCGATGCTCCATTTCGGAAAGCCGCACCGCCATCTCGTTGAACCCGGCGCTGAGCTTGGCGAGTTCGAGCGGCGCGAAGATCGGCACGCGGGCGCGATAGTCGCCGTTGCCGATCCGGGCGAAGGCATGGGTCAATTCTTCCAGCGGCCGCAGGGCGCGGCCGAGCATGAAATAAAGCACGAGGAGGCAGGTGCCGGCAAAGATCGCCAGCAGGAACAGCAGGTTCTTCGCATCGTCCCAAAGCCCGGCGAGATCATTGCGCGCATCGGTTTCGAGCCGCAGCGTGCCGGCACTCTTGAGGGCAGGCGGCAGATCGACGGTCGCGGTCTGCGGCGGCCCGGCCAGAAGCTTGAACAGGAACGGCGGCACCGGATGCCGCGGCGGCGGCAGCAGCGAACGCACCTGGCTGTTGTCGGCCCTCTGCAAGGTCGCGCGGACATTCCGGTCGCCGTTGAAATTGGCGACGATATGCTCGAGCCGCCAGCTTGGCTGGGTAATGCCGTCAGATTCATCGGTGGCATTGGCGACGGCGCGCTGCCCGGCGGCGAGCGCCGCGGTCATGTCGGTTTCCACCTTCTCGTAGGTGCGCCAGAAGACCAGCAGGCTACTCAGCGCCAACGTCGCCAGAAAAATCAACGCAATCGAGCGGACGAGCAGAAGACGCAACGGCAACGACGAATCCTCACGAGCGACCCGCACTTTCCGGACATGACCCGGCAGGGGCGACATTTATCTGCCGCCTTATAGCAGGTTAACGGGCCGCCGGTCTTCCCCTATTCGCCGGAGGGGTAAAGAGGGCCGCGCGCTACTCGGTGATGACATAGGCAATACTGTCGGCAAGGTCGCTGAGCCCATCGAGCTGGTCGCTGTTGCTGAGGATCGAGACGGAAAACCAGCGGCCGTCCTTCTGGCGGACGATCTCGTTGTAGGAGGTATAGCCGGGGACGGCGCCGGAATGGCTGTAGACCGCCGCGTCGTCCTTCTGCTCGTAGAACCAGCCCATGCCGTAATAGGTCGTCGGCGAGACCCGAGCCTGGCCGGAGAGCAGGGTGTCGCGGATGTCCGGCGGGACGATTTTGGGATCCATCAGCGCCTTGTCCCAGGCGAAAAGATCGACCGCGCTGCTGACCGCGTCGGCGCTGCCTTTCAGCCAGTCCGGATGGATGAAGGCGGGGCGCCGCCGGCGGCCATAATCGGGCAAGGCCCAAGTTGCCGTCTGGTCGCTGAGCGCCGCGGACACGGGTTTTGCCGGCCAGACCGAAGCATCGGGGTCGAAGGAGGCCGGCTTGTCGTCGATGAAGCGCGTCTCATCCATGCCGGCAGGCTCGAAGATCCGCTTGCGCAGAAGCGCGTGATAGCTCTCGGGCTGCGCCTTGCCGGGCAGGACCGACTGCTCCATCAGCTCGGCGAGCAGGAAGTAGTTGGTATTGCTGTAATCGAAATCGTCCGAGGCGACCGAAGGCGGCTCTTTTTCGATATCGCGGAACAAGACATCGGCGCTGATTGGTTGCCAAGGGTCGGCCCCGTCCGGCGGCCGGCGGGTGAAATTCGGCAGGTTCGACCGCATCGTCAGCAACCGCCCAACCGTGAGCCAGGGTTGCGCTTTCCAGAAAGGATCATTGCCGAAGACGGCCGATAGCGGGGTGGTCAGCGCCAAACGGGCGTGGGAATGCGCCGCGATTGCGCCGCTCTTGATCAATTCGAGGGCAGCGGCGGCGGTGAATTGCTTGGTGATCGAGCCGATCTCATAAAGCGTGCGGCCGGTGACCGGCTTGCCGTCGCTTGCGCCATAGCCTTTCGACGCAACCATCCGGCCGCCAACGCCGATCGACAGGCTAAGGCTCGGTAAAGTCGCGTCGTCGGCGCCATTGAGTTCACGGAAATGCGCGACGATCTGGTCGACCTGTGCCGATTTGCTGGGCGACCAGGACTGCGCCGCCGCCGGGCTTGCGAGCAAAAGACAGAGGACAAGACTCGCCATCCCCCCGGCGCGCATCCGTGCCGGGCTGGCATAAGCGGGGCTGACATGGCCCCGGCCTCCATGGCGTGTGATGTTCAGCCAATTGATCATGCGGACCCGCTTTCGCGCCGCCGCTGCACGCGTCTGTGCTGCGTCGCAAAACTGACACAGACTAGACAACATGGGCGAAACCAGACGCCGTATCAAGAAGCAGGTTTCGGGCCGGACCGGGTTTTGCCCTGGGATTCGAGGCGGATATGTTGAAATTGATCGAATTGCCGCAGGTCATGGCGCGGACGGCCGAGGCCGCCGCAACGCCGGCTGCGCGCTTGCCCAATGCCGCGCACAGGATTCGGTTCCCTGGCGCGCCGAGCCGCAACGGGTGCGAATCTCTGGCAAAGTTTCCCGGATCGGCCGGCAAAAACGGAGCTTTTCTGCGCTCTGCGCCGGGTTAAGGTCAGCCGCGCGAACTCTCATGGCGGCCGGCGGACGCCGCTGTGAAAGCCCGGGTCGCGATCCGGATGCCCCCAAGCCTTGGGCGTTTCCCGCGTGCGGGAAACGCTCATTTTTCTGTAGCGGCAGCGCTCAGGCCGAATGCGGCGCGATGCGGCTTGCTTCGGCGAGGAACCACGTCCGCCGCTCGGTCTCATCGATATAGACTTCGAGCTGACTCGTCGTCGCCACGTCGCCGTGCTCCTCGGCGACTTCATGGGCGGCGCGCAAATGCTTGGCGAGCTCGCCATTGTCTTCGCGCAACTCGGCCAGCATGTCCTGCGGCTCGACGAAAGGCGCGTCGTTGTCGAGGATGCGCTGGGTGCGGGCGATCTCGCCGATCGAATGGAGGGTGACACCGCCGATCTTGCGGACGCGTTCGGCGAGCACATCGGTCATGGCGAAGATCTGATCGGATTGTTCGTCGAGCAGCAGGTGATAATCGCGGAAATGCGGACCGCTCATGTGCCAATGGAAATTCTTGGTCTTGAGATAGAGCGCGAAGACGTCGGCGAGGGCGAGGTTCAGCGCGGCGGCAATGTCGCGCACCGCATTGGCGCCGAAGCCGGTCGGCGTCGCCAAAGCCGGGGGTACGCCTTCCGCATGGTTCTTCGCCTGCGAGCTCGATTTGCTGGACATTCTATACTCCTCTTCGGCACGATACGGCGCCCGCGCGATGTCGGACCGCCGTCATATCTGGGGCGCGGACTCGCGGGGGCGAGGCCGGCGGGAAAGTTCTATGCGATTTCCCCCAATTGCGCGTCGGCTTTTTTTGTATCTGTTGGTCTAGGTCCGCGCTTGATTTTGTCGGCGGTCGTTGCCAGCACGGCAAGATCAGCGTGCATTTGCTCGAAGCAGAAGCCGAGAGCAAAGACGCGTTCCACGGTGTCGGTTGCTACATTTTGCAGCAAATGATTGCGACGGATGCCGGTGAAGGCCGCGGCAAAATCCGCGAGCGCCTTATCGATCGCATCGAGCCGCGCCGGCTCGCTGCGCGCGGTCAGGGCCGCGGCGCAAGAGATGAGAAATTCCCGCGCCGCGAGACTGAAGTGTTCGATCGGCGCCTCGAGGCGCTCGAGCACCGGAGGCGGCAGCGGCTCGATCGCCGCCCGCCCCATCAAGACGATATCGTGGCGCAGTCTGAGCGTCACGTCGATCAAGGGCTGCGGATCCGGGTCCGAATTGAGATAGGCCGAACGCTCCCGCGCCGCCTCGATATTGATCGCGGCGAGTTTGCGGAACGCCTCGCCGACGCGGCCTTGCAGTCTCTGCGCCGGCGTATCCGGCCGGCTGATCTTCAGATCGGCGACGAGGACGGGCAAAAGATCGGCCATGCGGGTCAATATTTTCGCGGTGGCCTCGTAGACGAGCCCGTGGGCGCGCTGCGGCAGAACGAAGAAGGAAACCGCGAGTGCCGTCGCGCAGCCGACGGCGACCTCGATAACGCGGTAAGTTGCCGATTGCAGCGGGCTCGCATGGGTGACGGTCGGCAGCAGCAAGACCATCACGGCGGTGAAGGGCGCCGCGGCAAAGCGCGAATTGGAACTCGCAAGCAACGACAGCGGCCCGACGGCGACAGCCAAAGTGACAGCGATCTCGAGGTTGGTGTCGTGCGGGAAGATCAAGCCGACAAGGCCGCTATAGACGGCGCCGCCGAGCGTGCCGGCCATATAGTCGATCGTCGCAATCAGCGATTTGCCGACACTCATCTGCGTCAGGATCACCGCAGTCAGCACGGCCCAGAGCGCCCAGGGCAGATGCAGCCATTGCGAAATGCCAAAAGTCAGAGCGGCGGCGACCGTCATGCGCAAAGATAGGCGCAATTGGGCCCGCCGCTCCGCCAGGCGCGCCAATAGCCAGGTTCGGGCGCGCGTCAAAAATTCCATGCCTGCCTTCGTTCTTTAACGAGTGCTTCCGCGCGTCCGATCGAAAAGTCTGAAACTTTTTCGGACCATGCTTCAGGTCGGCGGCAGGGCTTTCTTGGCGTCGAGGGCGAGGACGACGAGGGTCGCGCCGCCGAAAACCATATTGATGCCGAGCAGCAGGCCGATCGCCCAGAAGGCCGAGCTCGGCAATTGCAGGAAGATCAGCACGGCAAGGATCAAATCGACGACGCCGCTCGCCACCATCCAGCCCCAGCGGCCGGGCAGGTTCTGGCGATATTCGCTGGCGAAGACGATCGACGAAAAGCCCTCGATGATGAAGAACACGATCAGCAGCAGGGTGAGGGAGACCGCGCCGTTGCCGGGCTTGGCGATCAGCAAAAAGCCGACGGCGATGGCGAGAATGGCCGAGAGCAGCGACCACCAGAAACCGGGCGCCGGGCGCAGCGAGAAGGTCGAGACGAGGCCGACGCCGCCGCTGATGAGCAGCAGCCAGCCGAAGAATATGGTGAACGCGAGGGTCGCGATCAGCGGCACGGCGATCGCCGCAGCCCCCAGAATGATCAGAACGATTCCTTCGATCAGGAAATAAGTCGTATGGCGCTTGAGCGCCGTGACGACCCGCTGCTCAACTCCGTCAAGCGTTGGGTTAAGGCTCATGGTTGATCTCCTGGAATGGACATGATGCGGCGGACGCCCGTCATTCTACGGCAAACAAAGTGCTTTGACCTCTGACAAAGGTCAAACCCCGGCCCCCGCGCACGGATTTTGGCCATTTTGAACCGGTCCCGGCCGCGAAGCCACTTGACGGCGCCCCCCGATCGCAGTGAATGAATGATATGAAAAGCCAATAACAGGGAGGTCTCATGGCCAGCCATCTTGCCGGTGCGGAAACTGCAGAAGTCGATTTTGCCGAACACGTGCAGACCTACCGCCTGTTCACCAACGGGATGAAATACGGCGCCGTCGCCGTCATCGCCATCCTCATCCTCCTCGCCATCACCACCCTCTAGAGCAGCGCCGGAACCGGCGCCCGCGCAGTTTGGTCAAGGCCAGCTTGGCTTGGGCGCCGCCGTTTTGACGTCGCGGACGGCTTTGGTCTTCCAGATTCGCCCGGATTGTGCCGGGCCATCCTGCGAAGGCAGGATGCTTTGGTTATTCGATGGGAAGCTTATCCATGCGCATAGCCGTGCCTGCTGAAACCGATGCCGCCGAAGCCAGAGTGGCGGCAACCCCCGAGACGGTCAAAAAGCTGATCGCCCTCGGCGCCAGTGTCGCAGTCGAGACCGGCGCCGGCCGCAAATCGTCGATTCCCGACAGCGATTATGCCGCCGCAGGGGCGACGATCGCGCCCGACGCCGCGGCCGCCATGGCCGACGCCGATATTATTCTCAGGGTGCGGCGTCCCGGCGGCGCCGAGCTTGCCGGCGCCAAAAAGGGCGCGCTGTTGCTCGCCATCCTCGACCCTTACGGCCATGTCGACGCGCTGCAGCACCTGGCGGATGCCGGTGTCAGCGCTATCGCCATGGAGCTGATGCCGCGCATCACCCGCGCCCAGGTGATGGACGTGCTGTCGAGCCAGGCCAATCTCGCGGGCTATCGCGCCGTCATCGATGCCGCTGCCGAATATGGCCGCGCCTTGCCGATGATGATGACCGCGGCCGGCACCGTGCCGGCAGCCAAGGCCTTCATCATGGGGGTCGGCGTCGCCGGATTGCAGGCGATCGCCACGGCGCGCCGGCTCGGCGCCATCGTCACCGCGACCGACGTGCGGCCGGCGACCAAGGAACAGGTCGAATCGCTGGGCGCCAAATTCATCGCGGTCGAGGACGAGGAATTCAAACAGGCCGAAACCGCCGGCGGCTATGCCAAGGAAATGTCGGCCGCCTATCAGGAAAAACAGAAGGCGCTGACGGCCTCGCATATTGCCAAGCAGGATATTGTCATAACGACGGCGCTGATCCCCGGACGTCCGGCGCCCAAACTGATTACCGAGGAGATGATCGCCTCGATGCGGCCAGGCGCGGTGATCGTCGACCTCGCGGCCGAGCGCGGCGGCAATACGGCGCTCACTAAGCCGGGCGAAAAGGTCATGACCGGCAACGGCGTCACCATTCTCGGCTATCTCAATGTCGCCGGCCGGCTCGCCGCGACGGCTTCATCGCTTTATGCGCGCAACCTGCTCGCGCTGGTCGAGAGCTTCGTCGACAAGGCGAACAAGACGCTCGCCGTCAATTGGGACGATGAGATCGTCAAAGCGACCTTGTTGACCAAGGACGGCGCGCTCGTCCATCCGAATTTCCAGAAGCCCGTCTGATCCGCTCGGGAGTTAAGACATGGCCAGTGATACGCCTCAGCAACTCGCCGATAAGGCTCAAGCCGCGGCGGCCGCCGCGCAGCATGCCGCGGACAGCGCGCAAGCCTATGCCGATCAATTGGCTCATCTCGCCGGCGCGACCGCACACGCGGCGACGGGCGGCGCGGTCGATCCCTTCGTCTTTCGCTTCGCGATCTTCGTGATCGCCGTCTTCGTCGGCTATTATGTCGTCTGGTCGGTGACGCCGGCGCTGCACACGCCGCTGATGTCGGTGACCAACGCCATCTCGTCGGTGATCGTCGTCGGCGCGCTGCTCTCGGTCGGCGTCGATGTCTCGACGCCCGGCGATGACGGGTCGATCTTGGCGCGAATCTTCGGCTTCATCGCGCTGACTCTCGCCTGCGTCAACATATTCGGCGGCTTCCTCGTTACCGAGCGGATGCTGTCCATGTACAAGAAGAAGGGCTGAGGCCATGTCCGGCAATCTCGCAGCCCTGCTTTATCTCGCCTCCGGCGTTCTCTTCATTCTGGCCTTGCGCGGCCTGTCGTCGCCGTCGACCTCGCGGCGCGGCAATCTCTTCGGCATCATCGGCATGGCCATCGCCATCGTCACGACGCTGCTCTATCGTCTGCCGGCCGGCTTTTCCGCCTGGATTTTCGTCATCATCGGCGTCGCGGTCGGCGGCGGCATCGGCGCCTGGCGGGCGCGCACCGTCGCGATGACCGCAATGCCGCAGCTCGTCGCCTCGTTTCACGCGTTGGTCGGCCTTGCTGCCGTTTTCGTTGCGGCCGGCGCGCTCTATGCGCCGCAGGCCTTCGGCATCGGTACGCCGGGCGACATCCATGCGCAAAGCCTGATCGAAATGTCGATCGGCGTCGCCATCGGCGCCATCACCTTCACCGGTTCGGTCATCGCCTTTCTGAAGCTCGACGGGCGGATGTCCGGCGCGCCGATCCTTTTGCCGCAGCGCCATGCGATCAACATCCTCCTCGCGGTTCTGCTCGTTGCGCTGATCGTGTTCTTCGTCATCAGCCAAAATCCGCTTCTGTTCTGGCTGATCGCCATTGTCTCGTTCGTGATCGGGCTCTTGATCATCGTTCCGATCGGCGGCGCCGACATGCCGGTCGTCGTCTCGATGCTCAACTCCTATTCTGGCTGGGCAGCGGCGGGCATCGGCTTCACCCTCGGCAACTTGGCGCTCATCATCACCGGCGCGCTGGTCGGCTCCTCAGGCGCGATCCTGTCCTACATCATGTGCAAGGGCATGAACCGCTCGTTCATTTCGGTCATCCTCGGCGGCTTCGGCGGCGAGACGGCGGGGCCCGCTGGTGGCCAGGTCGAGACGCGGCCGGTCAAGCAGGGCTCGGCCGAGGACGCGGCCTTCATCCTCGAAAACGCCGGCAAGGTAATCATCGTACCAGGCTATGGCATGGCGGTTGCCCAGGCGCAGCACGCCTTGCGCGAAATGGCCGACCGGCTGAAAAAAGAAGGCGTCGACGTCAAATATGCGATCCACCCGGTCGCCGGCCGCATGCCCGGCCATATGAACGTGCTGCTCGCCGAAGCCAATGTGCCCTACGACGAAGTTTTCGAACTCGAGGACATCAACGCCGAATTCGCCCAGGCCGATGTCGCCTTCGTCATCGGCGCCAATGACGTGACGAACCCGGCGGCCAAGACCGACCCGAAATCGCCGATCTACGGCATGCCGATCCTCGATGTCGAAAAGGCGAAGACTGTGCTCTTCATCAAGCGCGGCATGGGCTCTGGCTATGCCGGCGTCGAGAACGAGCTCTTCTTCAAGCCGAATACGATGATGCTGTTCGGCGACGCCAAGAAAATGGTCGAAAGCATTTTAAAATCGCTCGGCTAGATCACGATGATTTCGGATCGGATCGATCCGAAATCATAAGCGTGATCGATTCCTCATCATTTAGAGAGCCCTCGCGTCATTCTTTCCGTGCGTCTTCCTTCTGCGCCTCGAACAGCGCCCGGATGTCGGCGATGCCGAGCTTTGTGACGGGGTTGCGCGCCTCGTCGAGGAATTCGTAGATGCCGCTGTCGATATGGCGATTGCTGAAGAGGACGATGGCCTCTTCGTCGCCGGCGCTCTCGGTATGCGGCTCGCCATTGGCGCCGCTGATGACATAGCTGCCGACGGGGCGCACTTCTTTCAATGTGCCGTCCGGCCGGAAAATCCGCAATTCGCCTTGCACGACGAAGGTGCGGTAAGAGGCCTTATGCTGGTGCAGCATGATCTTCTCGTTGGGGACGAACTTGACGAGCACATCGACGCTGCCGTTTTTCTCATCGACTTCGTAGATGTAATAGGAAATCTGGTCGAAGCCTTCGAGCTTGCGCCAAGTGATGTTGCGATCGTCGAACGCATAGCTTGTCATGGGCTCTCTCCCTGCTGCAGCCTCTGCGGGCTGATGCCGGCGGTCTAGCGCGGCGGCGGAAGCTGGACTTGCCATTTGGTGCCAGCCGCTGGACTCGCGGGTTGGCTGGCGTAAATTTGCCAGCCTGCGGAGCTTCTCATGGAGACGCTTGCCCTCACGCGTGCGAGTACGATCGGCCCGCTGGCCGATGTGATCGAGGCCGCCGGCGGCTCGGCATCGCGCGTCTTCCGGATCAGCGAATTGCCGTTCGAGCTTGTCGCACGGCCGGACAGCCTCATCCTTTTGAGCGATCAGCTTCGACTCGTCGAAAATGCGGCGCGCGAAATCGGCGATGATGCGCTGGCCGCGCGGCTATCGACTGCAGGCGGCATCGCCAGTCTCGGTCCCTACGGCCAATTGATCTTGTCGTTCGATACCCTCGGGGGCGCGATTGAGGCCGGATATCGGAAGTTCGCCAGCCTGCTTCAGGCCGCGACACAGATGGATCTTGTCGTTCGCGACGGCTGGGCGCGCTGGAGCTATCGCATCACCGCGCCGATTGCCGTCGGGCGGCAGCGCAACGAAATCCTCGCCCTCGGCTATATGCTCAATCTGCTGCGCCAGTTTCTGGGGCCGCGCTGGACGCCGGAGGCCATCCTCGTGCCGGGTCTCTTGCAAGGGCGCGCGACGATCGAAGACATTTTCGTCGGTCATGTGACGCGCGGCGAGCGCGCGACCGTCGTCTTCCCCGCCGATCTTCTCGATGCGCCCAATCCGTCGCGCCGGGTCCAGCCACGGACGCCCGATGCGGAAATCCCGGGCGAGGGCGAATTTGTCGGCATCGCCGAGCATATGATCCGGCTCGGCCTGTTGGACGGCGGCCTAGGGATCGATCAGATCGCCGCCCGGCTTGGCCTCTCGCGGCGCACGTTTCAGCGCCGGCTCGCCGCGCGCGACGTTACGTTCGAGCAATTGGCGGACGGGGTGCGGCTTGCCCAGGCCCGCGACAAAATCGGCGCGGGCCGGCCCTTCACCGCGATTGCATTGGAATTGGGTTATTCCGATCCGGCGCATTTTTCGCGCGCCTTTCGCCGCTGGACGGGCGAAACGCCGCGCCGGTGGCGCGCACGGCATATGTCGCAATAATCTGTCGGGATAATTTTAAGCGCGTCCGACCCGCGCCTGGCCGTCGCGGGCGATCTTATTGTTGGGATCGAAGGCGAGCGCGTGGTCGTAGGATTCTGCCGCTTTGGCGCGATTGCCGAGCTTTTCATAGGCGAGGCCGAGGCCCGCCCAGGCATTGGCATCCTTGTTGTTGACGTTCAGCGCAGCATTGAAGTCTTCGACCGCCTTGGCCGGCTGGCCGATGGCAATCAGGCTCTCGCCGCGCGCCTCATAGGGGGCGCCGACAAACGGGTCGCGATCGATCGCATTGTCGAAATCGGTGATCGCCGCCTGATAATTGCCCTGGCGCTGAAAGATCAGGCCGCGGGCGTGATAGGCTTGCGCGTTCTCGGGATTGAGCCGGATCGCGGTGTCGAGATCGGCGCGCGCCTGGTCGAGCTTGCCCTGGACGCGCAACAGATTGGCGCGGCCGATATAGGCCGGCGCATGGTTCGGATTGGCGATGATCGCCTGATTGAAATCGGCCAAGGCGAGATCGTCGTGCTGCGTCTGCCGGTAGGCGAGTGCGCGATTGGTCAGCGCCGCCGCATCATTGGGGTTCAGCTTGATCGCCTGGGTAAAATCGGCGATCGCCGCATCATACTGGCCGGTCCGCGCATAAGCGACGCCGCGCGTATTATAAGCTTCCGGGCTGCTCGGATTGCGCTGGATGACATCGGTCAGCGAGGCGATGTTGGTCTGCGAATCCTGCGGCGATTCCTGCGAGACCTCGGCAACGCCTGCCCCTGTCGGCCCCAGCGAACTGCCATTTTCGCAGGCAGCAAGGCCAAGTGTCGCCAGCAAAAGTGTCGCCAGCAAAAGCGTCGTCAGCGCGGAGGGGCGTCGAATCAATATCATCGAATTCAGGTCCCCGATCCGTCCGTTCCTGCCACACACGGGCGCTCGGAAACGGCACGATCAGACGATGCGCCAGATCACGGTGATCTTGGACCGAACCGCTCCAACATCGGCACGTGATCGCTTCTATCACTGGAAGCGGATGCGCGAAAACGCGGGAGTCCTTTTCGCATCCGCCCTGGGACCTTTAGGCCCCGGTAATCCGGCAAGATTGCGACCAATCCCGCCGGCGCCTTGCAGAAAAAGTTCGATGTCGAAAAACCGCGCGCGGCCGATACGCCGTGCGCGGCGGCGCTGCGCGCTAGCGCGCGCCGACCGCCGGCTTCGCCTTCACCGGCAACAGACCTTCGCGCTGCAATTTCTTCCGCGCCAATTTGCGCGCCCGGCGCACCGCTTCGGCCTTTTCACGCGCCCGCTTCTCGGAGGGCTTCTCGTAATGGCCGCGAAGCTTCATCTCGCGGAAAATCCCTTCGCGCTGCATCTTCTTCTTCAGCGCCTTCAGGGCCTGGTCAACATTATTGTCTCGAACCAGAACTTGCACGCGGCGATCCTTGTCTTGCGCCGACGGCCTTACGCCTCGGCAGTGATGGAATTAGACTTTCGGGAATAGAATCGCCGGCGCAGAAGCGCCACGATCCGGAGCCCGGCAGATAGCAGAGTCGATCGGTCTTGTCCAGGGAAAGGCGGCTTCAGCCGTCGTGATCCAGGACGCGTGTCACATGACCCATTTTGCGGCCCGGCCGGGCCTCCGCCTTGCCATAGAGGTGAAGACACGCGCCGGGCTCGCGCAGGATGGCGTCGTAAGCGTTGGCATCGTCGCCGATCAGATTGCGCATTTCGACCGCGGCTCCGTGGCGGCGGGTGGTGCCCAACGGCCAGCCGGCGATGGCGCGGATATGCTGTTCGAATTGCGAGCAGATGGCGCCGTCGAGCGTCCAATGGCCGGAATTGTGGACGCGCGGGGCGATCTCGTTGACGCGGATCGTCTGTACCAAGCGGCCGTTTTCGTCCGGCTCGTCGGTCACGAAGAGCTCGACGGCGAGGATGCCGATATAATCGAGCGCCTCGGCGATCTTGCGGGCGGTGGCCATGGCCGCCGCGGCGCAGTCGGCGTCGATCTTGGCCGGGGCGCGGCTGATGCTGAGAATATGATTGGCGTGGACGTTTTCGGTCACGTCATAGGCGGCAAAGGCGCCATCGAGGCCGCGCGCGGCGATGACCGAGACTTCCTTGGTGAAGGGAACGAAGCCTTCGAGGATTGAGGGCGCACCGCCGAGGCCGCGAAAAATCGCGCCGAGATCCGAGCCTTCGCGAATCGTCACCTGGCCCTTGCCGTCGTAACCCAATCGGCGCGTCTTCAGGATCGACGGGCGGCCGAGTTCGCCGACCGCCCGGGCCAAGGCGCCGGCGTCCTCGACGGACCGATAGGGCGCCGTGGCAATGCCGAGATCGTTGAGAAAATCCTTTTCCGTCAGCCGGTCCTGGCTCGCCGCGAGCGCCGCGGGGCCGGGTCGCACCGGCCGCAGCGCCGCCAGCAGCTCCGCCGTATGCGCCGGGATGTTCTCGAATTCATAGGTCACGACATCGACCGCTTCGGCGAAGGCCTGCAGGGCGGCTTCATTGTCATAGGCCGCGACGGTCTTTGCCGCGCAGACATCGAAAGCGGGATTGTCGGTCTCGGGCGCGAAAATATGGGTCTTGAGGCCGAGCCGGGCGGCGGCCGTCGCCAGCATCCGGCCCAATTGGCCGCCGCCGAGAATCCCGATCGTATCGCCCGGCGACAGCCGCTCTGCCATCGGCGTCACTCGGGATGTTTGGCGACCGCGGCCGTCTGAGCCGCGCGCCAGTCCGCGAGCCGGGCGGCGAGCGCCTTGTCGTCAAGAGCCAGGATTGCGGCGGCAAGCAGCGCCGCATTGACGGCGCCGGCTTCGCCGATGGCCAGGCAGCCGACCGGCACGCCCGCCGGCATCTGGACGATAGAATAGAGAGAGTCCTGGCCGGAGAGCGCCTTGGTCTCGACCGGCACGCCGAGAACGGGTAGCGGCGTCATGGCGGCGGTCATTCCCGGCAGGTGCGCCGCACCGCCGGCGCCGGCGATGATCACCTTGAAGCCCGCCGCCTCGGCGCCTTTGGCGAATTTAACGAGCCGGTCGGGCGTGCGATGCGCCGAGACGATTTCCGCGGAATAGCCGACGCCGAGCTTGTCGAGCATCTCGGCCGCATGGTGCATCGTCTTCCAATCGGACTGGCTACCCATCACGATGGCGACAAGTTTGGGAGCGGACATGAAGACCTTGCGGGCACGGCCGGAAAGAAAGGCGTGGTCATAGATCGCGATGCCTTTAGGTGACAACCTAAAGGCATATAACGCGATCGATTCTATTAAGTTAGAGCGGGATTCATGCGAAAAACCGCTCACACTTTTCGCATCCCGCTCTAGACGAAGGGGGGCTGGCGCGCAAGCGCGGCGCATTTCGCCGCGGGCCGCCGTCACATCGGCGCAAACAGAAGCTGCGCCTATGGCCGCCCGGTCGCGGCCGCACGCCTCGTTTCAAAGCTGCGGCAGGCGCGCTAAGAAGGCGTCGTATCATCCGGCGTCGCGTTGGAATAGGAAGAGACATGGGCATCGAGGTTTCCGCCGCCAGCGCAGGTCAAATCGAGATCGGCGGCGATTTCACCGTCAATCGATTTGGCTTCGGCGCCATGCGGCTGACGGGCAAAAGCATCTGGGGCGATCCCGTCGATCCCGCCGCGGCGCGCGAGACGCTGCGCTTGTTGCCGAAGCTTGGCATCAATTTCATCGACACGGCGGATGCATATGGCCCCTTCGTCAGCGAGGACCTGATCTGCGAGGTGCTGCACCCCTACGATCACATTCTTGTCGCGACCAAGGGCGGGCTGACGCGGCCCGGCCCCGAGACCTGGCGGCCGCTCGGCCGGCCGGAATATCTGCGCCAATGCGTGATGATGAGCCTGCGGCGCCTGCGCGTCGATCGCATCGATCTCTGGCAATTGCACCGGATCGATCCGGCGGTGCCGCGCGACGAGCAGTTTTCGGTGATCGCCGCGATGCGCAAGGAAGGCCTCATTCGCCATGTCGGCCTTTGCGATGTCGGCGTCGACGACATCGAGGCGGCGCATAAGTATTTTCCGGTCGCGACGGTGCAAAACCGCTTCAATATCGTCAATCGCTCGAGCGAGGACGTGCTTGCCTATTGCGAGCAGAACAATATCGGCTTCATTCCCTGGGCGCCGCTCGCCGCCGGCGCGTTGGCGCATCCGGGCTCGGCTTTGATGCAGACGGCCAAGACGCTCAAGGCGACGGCGAGCCAAGTGGCGCTTGCCTGGATATTGAAGCGCTCCAAGAACATGCTGCCGATCCCCGGCACGGCCAATCCCGAGCATCTGATCGAGAATGTCGCTGCCGCCACGCTCGAACTCAGCAACGAGGCGTTTGCCGCGCTCGATCAGCAGGGCCGCGACGCACTCTGAACGGAAGGTTCAGCTCTCGAGAGCATCGGCCAAAGCGATAAGGTCGGCTGCAGCAACATCGACCGGGACATTCGGGGCGCGTTCGCCTTTGCCCGGCCCATGCTCATCCGGCCGCGCGACATGCGCGGTTTTGAGGCCGAGTGCCGCCGCGGCGGCGAGGTCGGAACTGTGGCAGGCGACCATCATGCAATCGTGCGGGGCGAGGCCGAAGGCTTCGGCCGCATCCCGATAAAGCCGCGGCTTCGGCTTGTAG
Organism: uncultured Methylovirgula sp.; assembly: GCF_947646745.1. NCBI lineage: Bacteria > Pseudomonadati > Pseudomonadota > Alphaproteobacteria > Hyphomicrobiales > Beijerinckiaceae > Methylovirgula > uncultured Methylovirgula sp. Next base: position 60,012 of record NZ_CANSHK010000014.1, read on the forward strand.
TCGCGCGAGAGATCAGCGCCGAGGATCGCATCCCAGCGAAAGTCGTTATGCCGCGCAAGATCGGCCTGCAGCGCGATATTGCCGTTCGAGAGCGGCGCGAGCCAAAAGCGCGTTCGTAAACGTGCAAGCGCCGGCGGCACATCGGGCCAGGCGTCGAGCCGGTGCCAGGCCAAGTTCAATTCGGCGCGCGTCGCCTCGTCGAGACCGGCAAGGCCGAAACGCGGCAGGATGCGATCGAGGTTGCGGCGGTGGATGACATCGAGCCGCACGTAAGCTTCGTGCCCGGCGCGGATTTGCTCCATCCCGGCCTGATATTCGCCGCGCCAGGCATCGGCGAACGCGCCCCAGTCGAGCACGACGCCGCGCGGGGCGAGCAGCTGTTCGGCGGCGCGCGCAACGCCGCTGCGGAAATCGACCAGCGTGCCGAACATGTCGAAAAATAGGGCTTTTACCGTGGGGCTCTTGGCCAAGGTTCATTCCTCTTGACGCGGTTCTTCGGTCCCGTTATATAACCATTAAGGTATATAACCTAATGGCGATATAAATGGCCCCCGATCATCTGACCGATACGTTCTCCGCCCTCGCCGACCCGACCCGCCGCGCCATGCTGGCCCGCCTTGCTCTGGGCGAGGCCTCCGTCAACGAGCTGGCCGAGCCTTTTTCGTTAAGCCAGCCGGCCATTTCAAAACACATCAAAGTGCTTGAGCGCGCCGGTCTCATTTCGCGCCGCCGCGCGGCGCAGCGCCGGCCGTGCAAGCTCGAGGCCGCGCGCTTGCAGGAAGTCGCCGAATGGATCGAGCACTACCGGCGTTTCTGGAGCGAGAGTTTCGACCGGCTCGACGAATATCTGCGTGAATTGCAAGAGAAGGAGGGGCGCAATGACGGATAATAACGCAATCGAAGTCCAGGGCCGCGAAGTGACCGCCACACGCATTTTCGATGCGCCGCGGGCGCTTGTCTGGCGCGCCTTCACCGATCCCGATCATCTGAAACATTGGTGGGGGCCGAACGGCTTCACCTGCACGTTCCATGAATTCGATCTGCGACCCGGCGGCGCCTGGCGCTTCATCATGCATGGGCCGGACGGCACGGATTATAAGAACGACAATGTTTTCGTCACGATCGATTGGATGGAACGGATCGTCTTCGATCACGTGTCCTTTCCGAAACATAGCGTCACGATGCGGTTCGAGGATGCGGGCGGCAAGACCAAGCTCGTCTTCAAGCAGCTCTTTGAATCGCTCGACGATTTTGAAAAGATCAAGCTCATCTCCATGCCGGGGCTCACGCAGACTCTCGATCGCCTCGCGGCGCATCTGCCGCAGATCGATCCGTACCGGCGCGAGTTGACGATTACGCGGACATTCGCCGCGCCGCGCGCGCTCGTCTGGCGGGCCTGGACCGATCCCAAGCAATTGGCGAAATGGTGGGGGCCGCACGGCTTCAGCAATCCCGTCTGCGAGATTGATCTGAAGCCGGGCGGCGCGATCCATATCGTCATGCGGGCGCCGGACGGCACGGATTATCCGATGCGCGGCGAATTCCGCGAGATTGCTCCGCCGGAGCGCCTCGTCTTCACCAGTTATCCGGTCGATGGCGAGGGACGGCCATTGATCGATGGGCTGACGACCGTGACCTTCATCGAGCGCGACGGCGCCACCGAGATGACGCTTCACACCGGCGCCATCGGCCTGGCGCCGGTCGCGGTCGCTATGATCGCCGGCATGGCGGCGGGCTGGGGGCAGAGCATCGAGCGGCTGGCGGGGCTCGTCGAAAGCGCATAGCGGCCATGCCGATGGACCGGCCGCGGCAGAGCGGCGGCCGGTTGCATATTCCCCGGCCTTCGTCTAGATGTCGTTTCGAAGTCAGGGAGCCGAACGTGCGGACTAACCTTATCGTAAGCTGGGCGCTGGAGACGGGACGGAGATAGGCTCCGCTTCTCGCATCTGGCGCTGTCCGAGGCCCTCAGGGGCCTTTTTTATTGCCCAAATTTCCTAAATCCCGCAGAAAGCACGCGGAGGACGACATGGCACGCATAATGACCGGCGCGGAAATGGTGATCGAAGCCTTGAAGGATCAGGGCGTCGATACGCTGTTCGGCTATCCCGGCGGCGCCGTCCTCCCCATTTACGATGTTCTTTTCCATCAGACGGAGCTGCGCCACGTGCTGGTTCGCCACGAGCAGGGCGCGGCGCATGCCGCCGAGGGCTATGCCCGCTCGACCGGCCGGCCCGGCGTCATGCTCGTGACCTCCGGCCCCGGGGCGACCAATTCCATCACCGGGCTCACCGATGCTTTGATGGATTCCATTCCGGTCATCTGCATCACCGGCCAGGTGCCGACGCATCTGATCGGCTCCGACGCGTTCCAGGAATGCGATACGGTCGGCATCACCCGGCATTGCACCAAGCACAATTATCTCGTCCGCTCGATCGAGGATTTGCCGCGCGTCCTGCACGAGGCCTTCTATGTCGCCCAGCATGGCCGGCCGGGACCAGTCGTCATCGACATTCCGAAGGATGTGCAATTCGCCCGCGGCGAATATTTCGGCCCGAAGAATGTTGAGCACAAAACCTATCATCCACGCCTCGAAGGCGATCCGGCGAAGATCGAAGAAGCCGTGAGCCTGATGGCTGCCGCCAAGCGGCCGATCTTCTATACCGGCGGCGGCGTCATCAATTCGGGGCCGGAAGCCTCGCGGCTGCTGCGCGATCTCGTCGCCGTGACCGGCTATCCCGTGACCTCGACCCTGATGGGCCTCGGCGCTTTCCCGGCGCATGATCCGAAATGGCTCGGGATGCTCGGCATGCACGGGACCTACGAGGCCAATAATGCGATGCACGATTGCGATCTGATCATCGCCGTCGGCGCGCGGTTCGACGACCGCATCACCGGGCGGCTCGATCAATTCTCGCCCGGCTCGAAGAAGATCCATATCGACATCGATCCCTCGTCGATCAACAAGAACGTCAAGGTCGATCTCGGCATCATCGGCGACTGCGCGCATGTGGTCGCGGCGCTGTTGGCGCGCTGGAAGGCGCGCGGCTGCCAGGCGGATGGCGCGACGTTGGCGAATTGGTGGGCGCAGATCGATACATGGCGGGCGCGCAAATCGCTCGGCTACAAGAACTCGAACAAAGTCATCAAGCCGCAATATGCGATCGAGCGGCTCTACGCGGCGACGCGCGGCCGCGACACCTACATCACGACCGAAGTCGGCCAGCATCAGATGTGGG
>NZ_CANSHK010000015.1:0-61486 GCF_947646745.1 uncultured Methylovirgula sp.
ATTCACGGTGATGCCGACGCGGCCCAATTCGCGCGCCAGCGAACGGGTGAATCCGATCAAAGACGCCTTGGTCGCGGCATAGGCCGAGAGCCCGTTGAAGCCGCTGAAACCGACGATCGAAGCGATATTGACGATGCGCCCCGCGCCATCGGCTAGCATGGCGCGGGAGATATATTTGGTCAGTAAAATCGGAGACAGGGTGTTGATGCGGATCAGCCGCTCGATCTCGGAATCCGGCATGATTGCGAGCACGCCGGCGCTGCCGATCCCGGCATTGTTCACCAGCGCGTAGATCGGCCCGAATTCCTTACGTAGCTTCGTCGCCAGCGCGTGGATTTCATCTGTTTCCGCAAGATCGAAAGCCAAAAAGGCGATCTCGCCGACGCCGGATTTCCGGCATTCGGCGATCGCCAGCGCAAGCTCGTCGCTCTCACGGCGGGCGAGCGCGATGACGCGATAGCCGGACTGCGCCAAGCGCCGCGCAATGCCGAGCCCGAGGCCGCGGCTGCCGCCGGTGACGAGCACGTTATGCATTTTGCCGCACAAGCTTTCCAGCCGGCGTCATTTCGAGCGACGGCACGAATTTGACGGCAGCCGGAACTTTGTGCACGGGCAACGCGGCGCGGCAAAAGGCAAGAATGTCCTGCTTTAAGGCATCGCTCGCCTCGCCGAGCAGGGCCGGATCATGCAGAACGACATCGGCCACGACGATCGCCCCTGTGATCGGGTTGCGTCGCGCGCTGACCAAAGACATTTTCACCGCGGCGTGGCGATTGATGACCTGCTCGACCTCCTCGGGATGCACTTTCAGCCCACCGACATTGATGACGCCGCCGCGCCGCCCGACGAAATAACAGCGGCCATTGCGTTCCGTCACGAAGTCGCCGCTGTCGATGAATCCGTCCTCGTCCGTCAGAGCTTGCGACACGCTGCCGAGATAGCGGCTAGCGGTGCGGCGCGAGCGAATCCGTAAAGTGCCGTCGACGACTTTGAAAGCGGGATCTCCGTCACTGCGAAGCAGGGAGGCAGGAAAGCCTTCGAGCCCATCGTTGACCTCGAAACCGACGCCGGCCTCGGTCGAGGCATAGGCATGCCCGATCGCGGCGCGCGGATATTGGCGCTTCAGAGCGTCGAGAATGGTCTGATCGGCAATCTCGCCAGAGAGCCGCACGTAATGCGGCGCAATCGCATTGCAATCCGAGCTCATCAGTGCGCGACGCCAATGCGACGGCGTGCCGGATATGTGTGTCACCCCGCGGGCAGCGAGGCGGTGCAAATGATCGGACACGGGCTCGCCCGTCTCCGATAAAATCATCGAGCCATTGCCGAAGAGCGCACGGAGCAGAATCTGCAGGCCGCCGTAGCGCCGGATGTCATAGAACGTCGCCCAGATGGGCGGCGCGTCGCCGGCCCTCGGCGGTCTGATCGCTCCGGTCAACGCGGCCAGCGAATGCACCACCATTTTCGGCACGCCGGTCGTTCCCGACGTCAGCAAAACCCATTCGGTCACGATTGGCGCGGCCGCCTGGCTTGGCTGGAGCGGGCCTTTGCAAGCCATGCGGGGCGGTAGATCGTGACCCGCGAAATCCGTTTCTTCGCGATCGGTGACAATCGCATCGGCCTCGGCGTCAGCGGCGATTGCGGCGAGATAGGTTAGCGGCAGATCCGGCGGACAGAGAACGATGCGCCGTGCTGTGCCGTCGAGGGCGACAAGCGCCTGCGCCGCGGCAAGCTGATCATGCGTTGTAAGGACAATCGAGCGGCCGGCGATATCGGCTTGATCGAGCACTGTGCCGTCAAGGAGATCCGCCAAAGCGACGGCGTCATTGAGGCCCCACAGCATGCGCCGAGTATCCGCCGCGCCGGCAGCGAGACCCTGTCGCAGCGTCTGCGCTTCAGTGGCTGGCATTCTCGTAGAACCCGACGAAATCGCCCAAGGTCACGGGAAAACTGATATCGCCCGATGTGGCGAAGGGATCATAGCCGAGTTTGTCCTCAAGCCTTGCGACGAGAATGGCGAAGCAGAGCGAGTCGAGCCCGGATTCGGATAGCAAGAGTTCATCGCGCAGCGGCTGTATCTTGATCTTTTGTTCCGCGGCGATCTGCTCGATCAGCGAGAATATCGTTAACCTAATGGGCACAGATGTGACGCCTCCGCTTGGCCGTGGTTCGGCAATACATTAAACTCAAAACTGATACAATTCGCTAGGGACTTCATGGTGAATGCCTTTTCGCCGGCACGACCTGCGGCAATCGATTGTCGAGAGATTGGCGCGGAAGACGTCAACGCGATCGCGGATCTGCTGACGTGCGGCTTCCCTGGGCGGCAAAAATCTTATTGGCTACGCGGATTGGCGCGCATGGAGGCGCTCGGCGTGCCGGACGGCTATCCGCGATTCGGCTATATGATGCTGAGCGCAGGGAAGCCCGTCGGCGTCATCCTGACTCTTTATCGCGCATTCCTGAATAGCCAGGGCGAGTGCTCCGTGCGCTGCAATCTTTCGAGCTGGTATGTCGAGCCGGCGTTCCGCAGCTGTGCGTCGTTGCTGATTTCTCAAGCGCTCAAGCCGCGAGACGTCACCTACATCAATCTCACACCGGCGCCATCAACTTGGCCGATCGTCGAGGCGCAAGGTTTCCGGCGCTTCAGCGAGGGGCAATTCTTTGCGTTTCCGGCGCTGAGCTTCAAAGGCACAGGGTTCGGAGTCAGTACAATCTCCTCTGCCGAGACAGACTTGCCGCAAGCAGAGCGGGCCATTTTGGACGATCATGCGCGCTTCGGGTGCCTGAGCCTTGTATGCCGTACGCCGAAGGACGATGCGCCTTTTGTATTCGCACCCTTCAGCGTCAAAAGCGGACGCCTTTCGCTGCCATTCATGCGGCTCATCTATTGCCGTGATATGGCGAATTTCGTCGCATGCGCCGGTGCGCTCGGCCGCTTTCTGTTGCGGCGGGGGGTCATGTCGGTTTTGCTTGATGTCAAAGATAGCCGGCCGGCACTACCTGGTGTTTATTCGGAGAGATTGGGGCGCAAATATTTCAAAGGACCGAATCCGCCGCGCCTCGGCGATCTGACTTACAGCGAACTCGTCGTGTTCGGGCCATGACCATGCGCAGCGCAGCCAAGGTTTTGGTCGATCAATTGATCGGCAATGGTGTCACGCATGCTTTTTGCGTACCGGGCGAAAGCTTTCTGCCCGTGCTCGATGCTCTTCGCGACAGTCCGGTCGAAGTCATCGTCTGCCGGCAAGAAGGCGGCGCCGCAATGATGGCTGAGGCCGTCGGCAAGGCGACCGGGCGGCCGGGCGTCTGTTTCGTCACGCGCGGGCCCGGCGCGACCAATGCCGCGCATGGCATCCATATCGCGCAGCAAGACTCGACGCCGATGATCGTGTTCGTCGGCCTGGTCGAGCGCCCCGTGCGCGAGCGCGAAGCTTTTCAGGAATTCGATCTTCGCGCCGTCTTCGGCAGCATGACCAAATGGGCGAGCATGATCGACGATGCGCGGCGCGTGCCGGAGCTGGTCTCGCGTGCGTTTTACACTGCGACGAGCGGACGCCCTGGACCAATCGTTCTTGGCCTGCCGCGCGACATGCTGGACGAAGAGGTCGACGTCGTCGACGCGCCGCCGCTCGTCCCGGTCGAGACGGCGCCGGGGGAGGCCGAAGTCGAGCATTTTTATGAGGCGCTGTTGCGCGCCAGGCGGCCGATTTTCATTCTCGGGGGCAGCCGCTGGAACGAGGCTTCGTGGCAGACCATTCAGGATTTCGCGGCGCGCTTCGCGGTCCCGGTGGCGACGAGCTATCGCCGGCTGCCTCTGTTCGATTCGCTGCATCCGAGCTATGCCGGCGATCTCGGCATCGGACCCAATCCCAAGCTCATCGCGGCGATCAAGTCCGCCGACCTCGTCGTCGCGCTCGGCGGCCGGCTCGGCGACATTCCGAGTCAGGGCTATGCGCTTTTCGACATTCCCGCTGCAGAAAACCTCGTCCACGTTCATCCGGGCGCAGAAGAACTCGGCCGCGTCTATCGTCCCCAACTCGCTATTCATGCGACACCGGCGCGTTTCTGCGCAGCGCTCGCCGGGCTTGCGGCACCGAAGTCGATCGCCTGGCGCGGCTTTACGGAAGCCTTGCATCAAAATTATCTTGCCTGGAGCGATGTCGCGACGCCGCAGCCGGGCGGCGTCAATCTCGGCGCAATCATGGTCTGGCTGCGCGAGGCCTTGCCGCCGGACACAATTCTTTGTAATGGCGCCGGCAATTATGCGGCCTGGATTCACCGTTTCTATCGGTTCCGCCGCTTCGGCACGCATGTGGCGCCGGCATCCGGCTCGATGGGTTATGGCGTGCCTGCGGCCGTCGCCATGAAGCTCTTGAGGCCGGATCGGCTTGTTCTGTCGCTCGCCGGCGACGGCGATTTCCTGATGAACGGGCAAGAATTCGCGACTGCCGTGCAATATCACCTGCCGATCGTCTTCATCGTCTGCGACAATGCGAGCTACGGCACGATCCGCATGCATCAGGAGCGTGAATTTCCCGGCCGCATCGTCGGAACCGATCTCAAAAACCCCGATTTCGCCGCTTATGCTCGCGCCTTCGGCGGCTTCGGCGTGACGGTCGAAAAAACCGAACAATTCCCCGAGGCGTTCAATGCGGCGCGGGCGTCAGGCCTGCCGGCGATCGTTCATCTCAAAATTGATGTCCATGCGATCGCGCCGGCGATCAGTTTGAGCGGAATCCGGGAGCGGGCCCGCTCCTAGCCACCGTGTGCGAAGGCCCAATAAAGCGCGCGCGCTTTTTGAAAAAAGGGCCCCGGCCGCAGCAGCCGATCATCGATCTTCGTGATCGGCATGACCTTGGAAAAATTGCCGGTCGAGAAAATTTCGTCGGCCTGCTCAAAGTCCGCGTAGCTCAGCGTTTTTTCGACAACGCTAACACCGGCATCGCGCAGCAAGGCAATCGCACGCTGCCGCGTGATCCCGTCGAGGAAGGTCCCGTTCGGCGCCGGCGTGAAGACAACGCCGTCTTTGGCCATGAAGACGTTGGCGTTGCCGAGTTCGGCAATTGCGCCGAGCATATCGCGCATCAGGCAATTATCGAAGCCGCGCCGGTGCGCCTCGATCAATGCGCGTGCATTGTTGGGATAATTGCAGCTGGCCTTGGCGTCGACCGGCGCGCATTCGAGCGTCGGCCGCCGGAAAGGTGACAGCGTGATTGAGAGGCCGCTTGGCTGCGGCATCGCCGCCTCGTAGAGGCAAAGGCACCAGCGGGTCGATTCAGGATCGAAGCGGACGCCGCCACCGGTCGTGCCGAGCTCAGCCCAATACATTGGCCGGATATAGAGTGCGGCTTTCGCATCGAAGCGTTTCAGCCCATCACGGGCGAGATCGAGCCAAGCCTCGATCGGTACGACAGGCTTCAACAAAAAGCGCCGTGCTGACTCATTGACGCGCACAAAATGCAGATCGAGATCGGGCGTCACGCCTTCGAAGGCCCGCGCCCCGTCGAAGACCACCGAGCCGAGCCAGGCACCGTGCGTGCGCGGCCCCATGATGGCGACATTGCCTTCGTGCCAATCGCCTTCGAAAAAAGTCCAGGTCTTGGTAGGGGCGATGCCAACGTCAGCGGGCACGGGACGATCCTTCAGCTTGAGCCAGCGATTTTCGGCGCGAAGTCTTAAGACAATTCTTATAGTCTTGACGAAGGAAAAATGTCTGCCGGGAGGGATATTCGTTCGTGACGGAGGCGCTCGATCCTCACGCCAAGCGCTTTCTGGACATGCTGACGCTGAAGGGCGGCGACGTCGCACGGCTCGGAATCGCCGAGCGGCGCATGGCCTTCGCCAATCTGATGCGTTTCGGCGCGCCCGGTCTCGAAAACGTTGCGGTCGAGACCCTTCAAGGCGGCCGCCCGATCCGGCTCTATCGGCCGCAGGAGGGGTCCCCAACCGGGATCGTTTTTCTTCACGGCGGCGGCCTTGTCGCCGGCAGTCTCGATACGCATGATCCCTTCTGCCGGACGCTTGCGGCAACAACCCGGTGCAGCGTCTTTGCGGTCGATTACCGACTGGCGCCCGAGCATCCGTTTCCCGCGGCGCTTGAGGATGCCTGCGATGCGCTCGATTGGGTTTTTCGATGGGCGCAAGATTATGACCTCGGCCGTATCGGCATCGGCGGCGATTCCGCCGGCGGGACATTGGCGGCGGTTGCAGCAGCCCAGTGGGGCGCGCGGGAATCCGAGCCGCTGGCATTTCAGCTCCTGCTTTGCCCCATCCTCGATTTTGCCGGCGAGACAAAGTCGCGACGCGTTTTCGCCTCGGCCATTCTCGACCAGGCGACGCTCGACCACGACATTGCGCTTTACACGGCAGGCAAGGTCGAACGCGGCGATCCGCGGATTTCGCCGCTTCGCGCGATGCGATTTTCCGACCTACCGCCGACATTCCTGCACGTGGCGCAATGCGATCCGTTGCGCGATGAAGAGGCTGCCTATGCGGAGAGGTTGCGCGCCGCTGGCGTTGAGCTGCACCAAACCTATCACGCCGGCATGCCGCATCTCTTCTATGCGTTGTCCGGTATCATTCCTGCGGCGAAGGCGGCGGTGACGATGATCGGTACCGGACTCGCGGATTGGCTCGCACAATCATAGGCGCACTTCGCCGGCCTCGATCTGCGCAAAAAGCGTCGCGTCGAGCGGTACATAGGCGTGTCCGTTGTCGAAGTAGAGGGCATCCGCGATCTTATCGGGGTCGAAACCTTCCTGCGCGAGCTGCACCTTCTTCTGCTTGAATGTTTCGGTCGCCGCAATATCCCGGCTCAGGCGTAGGAAGAGCGGCCGCGCATAGGCGGGCAGATGCGCCGCAACGTACTCGTGAAGGAGTTTGAAATCGAAGTCGGCTCCAGTCACGAGCGTCGCCATGCCTGCGCGCCCCTCGGCGCCTGGTATCTGAACGCCATAGGCACTCGCCTCTGCGATGCCGGGGCAGGCGGCGAGCACGTCCGCGACTTCGAAAGTCGAAACATTCTCTCCTTTCCAGCGGAACGTGTCGCCGATCCGGTCGACAAAATAGAAGAAGCCCCTGTCGTCCTGCCGCATCAGATCACCGGTTCTGAACCAGGCATCGCCGGGCGCGAAGACATCGCGCAGCACTTTCGCCTCGCTGTCCTTAGCGCTGGTATAGCCCTCAAAAGGCGCGCCGGCGGCGCCGCCAGCGGCGATTTTGCCGATTGCCTCGCCCACCTCGCCGCGCGCGCAGGCAATGCAGAAGCCCCGCGCATCGCGCACCGGCGTGCCACGCGCCGCGTCGTATTTCACGAGAGCTGACGGAAATCGGTGCGCAAGGAAGGGTGGCACGCGGCCGATGGCGCCCGGCTCGCCCTCGACATTGATCAGCGAAAACGTTCCCTCGCTCGCGGCATAGAATTCGATGATATGCGGAATACGAAAGCGCTCTTGAAAGGCGCGCCAGACGTCAGCGCGCAAGCCATTGCCGAAGGCCAGGCGGAGGTTGTGTGCGTGCTCATTGGCGTTCTGCGGCGCGTTGAGGAGATAGCGGCAAAGCTCGCCGATATATTGAAACAGCGTGCAGTCCCAGCGCACGACATCATCCCAAAAGCGTCGCACTGAGAATTTCTCTTGCAGAACGACCGAACCGCCGCCGACCAGCACGCTGCCGATGGCGACAATGCCGCCGACGCTGTGATACATCGGCAGGCAGTTCATCGTCCGGTCGACAGAGCTTGTGTCCAAAATCCCAGCGAACCAAGAACTCCAGGCCATGATACGACGATGGCTGACATTGGCCGCCTTCGGCAGGCCGGTCGTGCCGGACGTATAAATGCAGAGGGCGCGGTCGCTGAGCCGCACGTCCGGTTGCTCGTCGGATGCCAACGGCGCCGTTGAGAAGGGTTTTATTTCGTCCTCGAAACGCGCCGCCCCAACCCCGCCTCGAACCCAGATTGCCGCCGAAATCCGAGCCTCGGCCAGGGCTTCGCTGAGAACATCCTGCAAATCCATGCCGACGATGATATGCTGGGACTCAACGATCCCGATGCAATGCGCCAGCGCTGCACCGCGCAGGTTCGTGTTGAGCAGCGCCACGATCCCGCCGATACGGGTGATGCCGAGCCAGATCGCCAGATAATCCGGCTGATTGTTCATGAGCAGGCAGGTGGTTTGGCCGGCCAAGCCCCGTGCGCGCGCCCAGCGGGCAATCGCGTTGACGCGTCCTGCGAGTGCGTCGAAGCTCAGGTTGCCGCGATCCGAAAGCAGGGCTGGTGCCGCGCCGAAACGTGTGGCGAGTTCGCCGATCACGACCGGCAGCGTGCGCTGCGGCTCGCGCTCGATCTGCGCCGTGCGTTCAAGTGCGCGGAGCCAGGCCTTGGAAGCAGAAAACGGATTGTGTCGGTCCGGCGCCGGTGCAGCCACGTGCGGTCCTCGGCAAATGATCAAGAAAGGGGCTTGATTATAGCCGACATGTTACGTCAAAGGCTAAACAGTTCTTAGTTTCCGCAGCCTATCGTGACCGGCACGTTTCCTGCGCTGCACCGCGTCGCGGCGACGTGCAGCGCCGATTTGAAACACGCCGGGTCCCGGGCGGGGACGGATGTTCCGATTTGAGTGTGGCGGATGCGTAAATCCAGGACATTGCGGCCAGAGACAATCGCCGTTCATAGCGGCTACACGAGCGAGCCGACGACCAAAGCCGTCGCCGTGCCGATCTATCAGACGGTCGCCTACGAGTTCGATAGTGCCGATCACGGCGCGGCTCTATTCAATCTCGAGGTCGAAGGCTTCCGCTACAGCCGGATCAATAATCCCACCGTCGATGTCCTCGAGAAGCGGGTCGCCGCCCTTGAGGGTGGCGTCGCAGCGCTCGCGGTAGCGAGCGGCCAGGCAGCGCTGCATTATGCGATCGTTAACCTTGCCGACTGCGGCGGCAATATCGTTTCTGTTCCGCAACTCTATGGCACATCGCATACCCTGCTTTTCCATGTCCTGCCGCGGCAGGGCATTCACGTCCGCTTTGCCGAGAGCGATGATCCGGCTGCGATCGAACACCTTATCGACGGCGACACGCGTGCCGTCTTTTGCGAGACCATCGGCAATCCGGCCGGCAATATCTGCGACATCGAAGCCTTGGCGCAGGCCGCGCACCGGCATGGCGTGCCGCTTGTCGTCGACAATACGGTTGCGACACCGATCCTCTGGCGCCCGATCGAGAACGGCGCGGATATTATCGTCCATTCGCTGACGAAATTCATGGGCGGCCACGGCACGACGCTTGGCGGCGCCATTGTCGATTCCGGTCGCTTTCCGTGGAAGGAGCAGGCACGGCGTTTCCCCATGTTCAATGAGGCTGATGTTTCCTATCACGGCCTCGTTTATGCGGATCGTTTTGGCCCGCGCGCCTTCATCGAGCGCTGCCGCAGCGTCTATCAGCGCACAACTGGCGCGGTTCTTTCGGCACACAGCGCCTTTCTGCTGCTTCAGGGCATCGAAACTGTTGCGTTGCGCGTCGAGCGGCATGTCGAGAATGCGCGCAAAGTGGCGGAATTTCTGCGCGACGATTCCCGCGTCGCCTGGGTCAATTATGCCGGTTTTCCGGAAAGCCCCTATTATACGCTGGCGCAAAAATATCTTGGCGGCCGCAGCTCGTCGCTGCTGACCTTCGGTGTCAAGGGCGGCTTCGAAGCGGGCAAGAGCTTTTATGATGCTTTGCGGCTCATCAAGCGCTTGGTCAATATCGGCGACACGAAATCATTGGCCTGTCATCCTGCTTCGACCACGCATCGGCAGATGACGGCCGGGGAACAGCAAAAGGCCGGCGTCAAGCCGGAGATGATCCGCATCAGCGTCGGCATTGAACATGCGAGCGATATTATCGAAGACCTCGATCAGGCTTTGGCGGCTGCGGTCAAGCGCAATGGCAACGAGGCGACCGAGTGACCGATCAGATGCAGAAAGAAGCGGAGGCAGCGCCGGTGAAGGGCGCAAGCGGCGCGCCTTTGCATGGCGGCCGCGGCGCGGCGGAGTACCTCGAAATCGGTATCGTCAACAATATGCCGGATGCGACTCTGGCGGCGACGGAGCGGCAGTTCAAGGATTTGATCGGACAAGCGGCCCTCGACATGCCGGTGCGCCTGCGCTTTTTCGCTCTCGCGGAAATTGCGCGCGGCGAGGGGGCGGCCGAGCATATCGGCATGCACTACGGCGACGTCGAGACGCTTATGCGCGGCAGGCTTCACGGCCTCATCATCACCGGCTGCGAGCCGAAGGCGGCGTCGCTCCAGGACGAGCCCTATTGGCCGAGCCTCGCGCGGATTATCGATTGGGCGGCGCGCAATACGCGCTCGACGATTTTTTCCTGCCTCGCCGCGCATGCAGCGGCGTTGCACCTTGACGGAATCAGGCGTGTCCCGGTCGGGCAGAAATATTCCGGCGTCTTCGATTGCGCGGTGTTGACCGATGATCCGCTCACGCGAGGCCTTGGCCCGGACCTGCGCGTTCCACATTCACGCCTCAACGATCTCGAGACCACGGCGCTGGCTGCCTGCGGCTACGAAATTCTGACCGCTTCGCCGCGCATCGGGGCTGACATTTTCGTCAAGCGGCAAGAAAGCCTCTTCGTCTTCCTCCAGGGGCATCCGGAATATGATGCGGAATCGCTTTTGCGCGAATATCGCCGCGACGTGACGCGGTTTCTCCGTGGCGAGCGGCCGAACTTTCCGGCAATTCCCGAGGATTATTTCGATCCGCTCATCGAAAAGCATCTCGCCGTCTTTGCCGAGCGCGCGGCGGCGGGCAAAAGCCCGCACCCGCACCGCGAACTCGCAAGCCTGCTCGACACCGTGCGTCCTGACAAGACTTGGCGGGCTTCCGCCGCCGGCTTTTATCGCAACTGGCTCGGCCAGCTCACCATCGGCGGCTGAGCCTTACCCGTTGACGGCGCGGATGCCGTCGATGACGAATTGTGCCGCAAGCGCCGCGAGCACGACGCCGAGCATACGGCCGAGAACCAGCGTACCCGTAGTGCCGAAGAGCCGGGAAACGCGTTCCGAAAGCCGGAACACGATATAGCAAAGCAGGACGATGATGGCGACGACCAGAATGAGGCCGGCCTGTTCCTTCCAATTGCCGCCGGCGCGCTCCGCCAGCAGGATGACCGCAGTGATCGAGCCGGGGCCGCTCATTAAAGGTATAGCGAGCGGAAAGGCGGCGAGATTGTCGATATGATCAATAGTCACTGCATCGGCGGCAAGCTCCTTTTTTCGCTGACCGCGTTCGGCGAAAATCATTTGGAAGGCAGTGTAGAAAAGCAGGAGACCGCCGGCGATGCGGAATGCGGGGAGCGAAATACCCAGCGCCGCCATAACAGCCGTGCCGCCGAGCGCGAAGACAAGAAGAATCGTAAAGGCGATGATCGACGCGCGGATCGCCACTTCATGCTTCTCGTCCTTGGTCATGCCCAAGGTCAAGGCGATGAAAATTGGGGCGAGGCCTGGCGGGTCCAAGGTGACGAGAAGTGTGACGAAGGCCGATTGGAAAAAGTCGGGCATATATCGCCTCCACAGGTGGCCGCTTCGCCCGCGCAATTAAAAGCCGCGACGCTTTGATGCGCCGCGGCTGAGAACGGATCAGGCCAATCTATTTCAACGGCGCCGTCGGAACAAGCCCAGGATCAGCAGAAGGACGATCGCCCCGATCGTTGCCGAGATGATCTGACCGAGCAGATGGGCGCCGAAATGGATACCGAGTCGCGGCAAGAGCCAATTGCCGATGAATGCGCCGATGATGCCGATGCAGAGATCCGCGACGAGGCCGAAGCCGGTGCCGCGCAGGATCTGCCCGGCAAGCCAGCCCGCAACGACACCGACAACGAGAATGATCAGGAGATGTTCGCCAGACAAGGCAAGTCCTCATGAGTTGGTTGGACGCGACCTCCTCATTGGCAGGCCGCCGGCAGTGGTGTGCTCCACCACACCGATGATTAACATCATTCCAAACGAATCGCATCTGCAGCTTTTGTTCTTGGCACAGCACGGCATCGACTGAGAGCCGTCTCCGCGGCTCATGCGTGTCGCTTCTAAATTCGGAACCGTGAATGACAGTCGACGTTGGCAAGCTCATCAGATGAGGAGAAAGCCCATGGACGAACCCGTTTAATGCGGAAGCCACAGCCGCTGTCGCAGCGCAGCGTTTTGAGCGAAAGGGAAGCGTTTCTGCACCCGGATCACAGCAGCGATGGCAAGCCTTCGCATGATGTGTGCGAGATGGCTCAACCGGCGGCGGCGAAGCGCACGGGCGACCAACGGCCGAAGCCTGGCCTCGCCAAGCAGGAACATTTCGGTGGCGCCCGAGTTACGCTGGATGGGCGCTGGGCGCCCCTAAATCTGCGTGGCATTGCTTGAGCTTGTGTGGTGTAATGCGTCGCGTGGGGCGTAACCGGGAGCGGCCCTGCCGCCTCCCGGCCAGTTGAGGGTCGAAGCTGTGGCACCGCGTGCAAATTGGAAAGGTTATCTGAAGCTTTCGCTGGTTTCCTGTCCCGTCGCGCTTTTCCCTGCTGTTAGCCGGACGGAACGCATTTCCTTCCATCTCATCAATCGCGAGACCGGTCATCGATTGCGACAGCAATATGTCGATTCGGTCACGGGCGAGATCGTCGAACGCGACGAAATGGTCCGCGGTTACGAGATCGGCAAGAACGATTACATCACGCTCGAAGAAAGCGAGATCGCCGAACAGGCGATGGAGAGCACGCATACCATCGATATCGAAACGTTCGTGCCGCGCGAGGAGATTGACGAAGTCTATCTCGACGGCAGCTATTATCTTGCGCCGGACGACAAAGTGGCAAACGAGCCTTTCGTGGTGATTCGCGATGCGATGCGCAAGAGCAATATGGTGGGACTGGCGCGAGTCGTCCTCGCTGGCCGCGAACGAATCGTCATGATCGAAGCGCGCGATAACGGCCTCCTCGCCACGACGCTGCATTACAAATACGAAGTGCGCGACGAGAAACCCTATTTCGAATCGATCCCGGATCTCAAGCTCTCGAAGGAGATGCTCGACCTCGCTGCACACATTATCGATACGAAGCGCGGCAAGTTCGATCCGACGAAATTCGAGGACCGCTATCAGGATGCGCTCGTCGCTTTGATCCGGGCCAAGCGTGCCGGCAAGCCTATGCCGGCCGCGCCGCAGCCGAAGGCGCCGAGCAATGTCATCAATCTTATGGATGCGCTGCGCCGTAGCGTCGATGCCGAATCGCGGCGAGGTTCAACAGCGCCGCGCAAGGCTCCCTCCAAGACGCAGGCGGCAAAAAAAGCCGCGCCGTCGCGGGCAGCGTCAACGAAGAGGCGCGTTAAAAAGGCAAGTTAGAGCGCATTTGAAAGCGTGCGTAGCGAGCTGGATAAACCAGCGCGATCTTCATCTGAACGAGGCTCCCGTGGCGCTCGAAGCCTATCGCAAGAAGCGCAATTTCGGCGTTACCTCCGAGCCGCGCGGCGTCAAAGGCCGAGGCCGTAAGTCGAGCAATGCGTTCGTTGTGCAAAAGCACGACGCAACGCGCCTCCATTATGATTTCCGACTCGAACTCGACGGCGTTCTCAAAAGCTGGGCGGTGACACGCGGACCGAGCCTCGTGCCGGGTGAGAAGCGCCTCGCTGTTCACGTCGAGGATCATCCGCTTGATTATGGATCGTTCGAGGGCACGATTCCGGAAGGGCAATATGGCGCCGGCACAGTGCTCGTCTGGGATCGCGGCACTTGGACCCCGGACGGCGATCCGCAGGCCGGCTATGCCAAGGGCCATCTCGATTTCACCCTGCATGGCGAAAAGTTGAAAGGGCGCTGGCACCTCGTTCGCATGCATGCCCGGCCCGGCGAAAAGCGCGAGAACTGGCTTCTGATCAAGGGCGACGATGAAGAGGCGCGCCGGCCGAAGGATTCGGATATTTTGACAGAGGCTCCCGATTCGGTTTTGACGGGGCGCTCGATCGAGGACATTGCCGGAGACAAGAAGAGCCGCCGCTGGACCTCGGGCAAAGCTGCGCAGCCACGCATCGAGACGCCGGGTTCGCCGCGCGCGCGAGCCTTAGCGCCTCTTGACAGCGTCGTTAAATCCGATCCGCCCGCGGCGAAGAGGCGGCCCGCACCGCGGACGAAGAGACCTGCCGCTTTTGCCTTCAAACCGCCGCGAGGGGCGAAGCGAAAAGCCCAGCCGGATTTCGTCGCGCCTATGTTGCCGACCCTGGTTGCTGCCCCGCCGGTCGGCGCGCAATGGCTGCATGAGGTGAAATTCGACGGCTACAGGATCGAAGCGGTGGTAAAGAGCGGCAAGGCAAAGCTGCGTACGCGCACGGGCCTCGACTGGACGGACCGCTTTCCGGCGATTGCCGCCGCCGCTGCCGCCTTACCGGTTGCTGATTGTACGATCGACGGCGAGATCATTGTCGAAGAGAAAAATGGCGTCTCGGATTTTTCAGCGCTTCAAAATGCGCTGAGCGCGGGCGATTCGAGCCGTATGGTCTATTATGCCTTCGATCTGCTTCACATCGACGGCTACGATCTCGTCCAAGTGCCGCTTGTGGAACGCAAGGACGTGCTCGCCGCGCTCCTCAAGGCAAAGACGGGCGGCGTCCTCCGCTTCAGCGAGCATTTTGACGAGAAGGGCGATCTGATGCTGCAGCATGTCTGCCGCCTCGGCGCCGAAGGCATCGTCTCCAAAAAGCGCAATAGTCCCTATATCTCGAAGCGCACGACCGAATGGCAAAAGACGAAATGCGCAAACCGGCAGGAGTTCGTCATAGGCGGCTTCGTGCCCTCGACGACGGCGCATAAGACGATCGGGTCGCTCGTCCTCGGCTATTACGAAAAAGGCAAGCTCCTCCACGCCGGGCGCGTCGGCACCGGCTTCTCCAATCAGATGGCCACGGCGCTTTTTGCCGAACTATCGCGCGAACGCATTGTGAAGCCCGCCTTCGATGGACCGCTTTCGACCGAGGCGCGGCGCAATGTCGTCTGGATCAAGCCTGATAAAGTCGCCGAGATCGAGTTTCGCGGCTGGACGGCGGACGCCAATCTACGGCAGGCTTCTTTCAAAGGTCTGCGGGAAGACAAAAATCCCAAAGACATCGTCCGCGAAAGGGCGGCGGCTATGCCTAAGGAGAACGATACGCCTACAGCCTCTATCACGCTCACGCACCGCGATCGGGTGTTCTGGCCCGACGTCGGCGTCACCAAGCAAGGGCTTGTCGATTATTACGCCATGGTCTGGCCGTGGATCGAGAAACATCTGATCGGCCGGCCGCTGGTCTTGTTGCGGTGTCCAAACGGCATCGAGCAAGGCGGCTTCTTCCAAAAGCATCCTTGGGCGGGGCTCGACGAGCATATCCTCAAGATTCACGATCCACATGAAAAGCAGCCGATCCTCGGTATCGATTCCTTCGATGGCCTCGCCGCGCTCGTGCAATCGGCGGCACTTGAAATTCATCCTTGGGGCGCGCGAACCGACGACCTCGACCATCCGGACCGTCTGATCTTCGATCTTGATCCGGGTGAAGGCGTAGACTTCAGCGCCATCGTCATGGCGGCGCGCGACGTGCGCGCGCGTCTGAGCGCGGCGAAACTCAAGAGTTTCGTCAAGACGACGGGTGGCAAGGGGCTGCATGTCGTGGCGCCCTTGAAGCGTGGCGCGACTTGGATTGAGGTTAAAGACTTTTGCCATGGCGTCGCCGAGGCTATGGCGCGGGCCGCGCCGCATCGTTATACGGCGACGGTCACGAAGACGCAGCGCGCCGGGCGGATCTATATCGATTATCTCCGCAATGCCCGCGGCGCGACGGCTGTCGCGGCTTATTCAACGCGAGCGCGGCCCCAGGCGGCCGTATCGACGCCGCTGACCTGGGATGAACTCGATAGCGTGGTCAGCGCAAGCCAGTTCACCATCGGCAACTTCAATAAACGGCTGCAACATCTCACCGAAGACCCCTGGGAGGGGTTCTTCCGGCTACGTCAAAGCCTGCCATAGTGAACTGAGCTGCGCGGAACTCCCGCCGCCGCCTGACGTTGCGGGCATCGAGGGAGGCGCATATGGCCAATAACGAAACGCACTATCGTCCTGCCGAAGAGCGCCCCGCCGAGCTCAAGCCTGATCGTGCCCGTGCCGGGCGCAAGGATGTCGGTATCCTTTACATTCTGCTTTGGAGCACGGCCCTGGCTGTTCTCGTGTTGCTTGGGATCTGGTTCGGTTTCCATGCCATCGTCCACTAGGCACGCGACAAACCCAATCGCAGTGCACGCGGTCACGAGAAACGGAACACGAGTTCGCAGGCGACGCCGATCGCCAGGAGCGTCGCGAAACAGATGCCGAATTCGAAGATAATCTGCTGGCCGACGGTCTCCTCTGCGTTACCGTTCGATTGATGGGAACGATCGATCACGGGCTCACCTCTTCCATGGCTGGACCGGTGGCGAATATGGCGATGTCCGCATATAAACACGATGGGTGTCGTCTACAGCCGATATATAGATGCGAGGGCGCGGGCAATTTGCATGACCCATATTAAGCCTCGCGCCCGCGGGGCGTCGGGGTTGCATGGGTCGCTGTGAAGGCCAAGCTTCGCGACAATTTGGCGAGAGGCGACAATTTTATCTTTCCATGCTAGGTTGGATAGGCGGTAAGGAGGGTTCTGCCATGTCCTTGTTCGCCTTTCTTCATGGACCGAGGGCGTCGCACCGCCCTGATTCCTCGAGCACAAGCCTTGTGGCGCTTTGGGCTGTTCTTCTCGGTTTCTTGCTCCTTGCCGTCACGAGCGGCGCCATTTTGATTTACGGATTTCATAGCGGCATTGTCATTGGATAGTGCGCCTCGTTAATTCAAAAGGTTTCTCGATCGGCTTGGCCAATCTGCCCGGCGGCGGCATACTTGCGTCGTTTGGCGCAGACCAATGCTAGCGGATGTGAGAGCCTTAACCCGATGCGCTCGAGATCCACCTTCCTCCTTGCGGCCTTAACCCTCGTCGCCACACTCGCCGCTTCGGCTCTGTCGCGACCCGCCGCTGCAGAGGGATCGGACATTCCGTCCTGGCTGAGAGCCCATATCGGCGATGGCGAGGGGGAGATTGCAGCGGTCGTTTTACAGAGGGCGCGCGCGCTTTATTTGCAGAAGCTGCGAGACGGCACGGTCAGAAACCCTTGCTATTTCGCCATGGACGCGACGCGCCCCAACGATTCGGGCGGCGGTTCGGGACGCCGGTTTTATGTGATCTGCGAATCGCGCCAGTCGTTCCGCGCGATTCCCGCCGGGCACGGGGGCGGCCGCAATTTGGGAAGCATGGCAGATTTCGCCAACGGCAGACGCTGCGTGAAGAATTTCGGCAATGCACTGGATTCGGACCTCACAGCAGGCGGAGCCTATGTAACCGGCGAGACGAAAACATCATTCAAAGGCTATTATCGCGCGTCCGCGGGCGAAGACGCCGTTTTCACACGTACGTTCGTTCAGTTCGATGGCGAAGGCGAAGCCGCCGACGCGCGGGCGCGGAAGATCGGCGGTCATGCAGCCGCGACGCTTAAAGGGATGTGCCTTCTAAAAGATCCGCACAGTCCTTACGCCAATCCGGATGGATATGTTCCGTTCGGAAAGCTTGTCGAATATTCCGGTGGCCGCAGCGACGGCTGTACCAGCTGGGCGCCATCGGATGCGCGGCAGATCATCGCGATGGTGCGCGGCGATCCGACGACGCTCTACATCTATCCCGCCGCCGCCGACGTCCGCGCGGTTGCGCGCGCGGTGACCTCTGGACGATCGCTGCCAGGCACCGGACTATATTGGAATGCCTCCTGTTTGAGAGACATCGGTGCGCCGAAATACTGGCGAAGGGAAACTCTCGAACCGATCCTTGCGCAATTTGAGCGGGACCACCCGCCGCCGCCGCCAAGGCCGTTGCCGCTTTGCAAGGGACAGTGAAAGCTCGCCTGGTAATAGTCCAGAATGAGCTTCCGAAGAGTGTCGGTTCAGCGCGCATCTGCACGTCATTGTGAACTTAAGCGCGCGCATCCTCGTAACGCCGGATCGAACTTAAACGCGTCGAAAACGTTTTTTTAGCAGGCGATCATTTTCGACATGTTTCAAGCGAGACCGTGGCACCGACTTCTAGGATCACAAACATTCCGAAACGGGGGCCGCGATCGGCGGCCCTTGTGATCTTCGGTGCCGGCGGAGACCTGACGAAGCGGCTCATCGTTCCGGCTCTTTGCCATTTGGCGCAATTCGACAAGTTACCAAGCGAATTTGCGATCATCGGCGTCGATCGACATGACCAAACAGCTGACCAATGGCGCGACGATCTTGCGGCGACGCTGTTCGCATCTCCGTCGGCAGGGATCGATCGACAAGTCTGGGCTCGATTAAGCGCCCGTATGCGTTATCTGCGTGGGGATCTCACAAACGCGGAGACTTTTACGCGGCTCGCGAAGCTCCTGGCCGAGCAATGGGATGAACTCAAGGGCCAAAACACGATATTCTATCTAGCCATCTCGGACCAATTGTTTGGGCCGGTCGTCGAACAACTCGGGCGCGCCGAGCTGACACGCCAATCGAATGAGTCTTGGCGACGCGTCGTCATCGAGAAGCCTTTCGGTCACGATCTCGCATCGGCCCAGGCGCTCAATGCCCAGATATTAAAAATATTGTCCGAAGATCAGATCTACCGGATCGATCATTTTCTCGGAAAAGAGACGGTTCAGAATATCCTGGTCTTGCGTTTCGCGAATGGCATCTTCGAGCCGATCTGGAACCGCGACCACATTGACCACGTGCAGATCACCGCCGCGGAAACCCTTGGAGTCGAGGCGCGCGGCCGCTTCTACGAACGCACGGGCGCCCTGCGCGACATGGTCCCAAATCATCTGTTTCAGCTTCTCGCCATGATCGGCATGGAGCCGCCGATCTCCTTCGATGCCGATGCCGTGCGCGCCAAGAAGACCGAACTCTTTCAGGCGATCCGTCCGATCTCACCCAAGAATGCCGTGCGCGGCCAATATGACGCGGGGATTGTGCTCGGCCGCAATGTTGTCGCCTATCGCGACGAGCCGAATGTCGATCCGCATTCGGTCACCGAGACCTATGCGGCGTTCAAGCTTGGAATCGACAATTGGCGATGGGCGGGAGTGCCGTTTTACCTTCGCACGGGCAAGCGCCTTTCGGCACGCACGACCGAGATTGCGGTGCAGTTCCGGCAAGCGCCTTACGCGCTTTTTCGCGATACGCCGGTCGAGGCTCTTCCCCGCAATATCCTCACCCTTCGCATCCAGCCGGACGAAGGTCTGTCGATCAGTTTCAGCGCGAAACGCCCCGGGTCGGAAATCGAAATCGACGGCGTCGCCATGGATTTTGCCTATCGTGATTATTTCCTGCCGCTGGCGACTGTCGGATATGAGACGCTCATCCATGACTGCCTCGCCGGCGATGCGACATTGTTCCAACGCGCCGATGCGGTCGAGACGTCGTGGCGCGCGGTCCAAGATCTACTCGATTCATGGGCACGCAATCCGGCGGAGGATTTTCCGAATTACGCCGCAGGGAGCGCTGGGCCGGACGCTGCTGAACAGCTCCTGGCGCGCGACGGCCGCGCGTGGCTGCCAATCTCGGCGGAGCATCCGCATACCGTCGTCAGACCGAAGGTCGCGCAGCGAAATTAGCTCGAGGTTCAAAGATGTCGACGCGAGCATTTCACGATCTTGGGCAGAGCCTTTGGCTCGACAATATCACGCGCGACCTGCTGAGAACGGGGACGTTGCGCCGTTACATCGAGGAATGGTCCGTCAGCGGACTGACCTCCAATCCGACGATCTTCGATCACGCCATCAAGAACAGTGGAAGCTATGACGACGCGATCGCGGCCGGGCTTTCGCGCGGGGAGACCGGTGAAGATCTCTTCCTCGAATTGGCGCTCGAAGATCTGTCCAAAGCAGCCGAGCTTTTCCGCCCCATCCATGAGCGGACATGCGGCGTCGATGGCTTTGTATCGCTCGAAGTTTCGCCTCTTCTCGCCCATGATACGACGGCGACGATCGCTGAGGCGAAGCGCCTTTATGAGCGGGCGCAATGTTCCAATCTGTTGATCAAAATCCCGGGCACGCCCGAGGGCTTACCCGCGATTGAAGAGGCGATCTTCGCCGGCGTGCCGATCAACGTAACGCTTCTGTTTTCGGCGGACCAATATCGGGCAGCCGCGAATGCGTTCATGCGCGGCATCGAGCGGCGCATCGATGCAGGACTCAAGCCGGATGTAGCGTCGGTCGCCTCGATTTTCGTCTCGCGGTGGGATGTCGCAATCGCGGATAGGGCTCCGCCGGCGCTGCGCAACAAACTCGGGATCGCAGTCGCCAAAAATGTCTATGAAGCTTATCTCGATTTATTGAGTTCGCCGCGCTGGATGCGTGCCTATAATGCCGGCGCGCGCCCGCAGCGCCTCTTATGGGCCAGTACCGGGACAAAAGATCCCGCCGCGCCCGACGTTCTTTATGTCGGGGCGCTCGCAGCGCCGTTCACCGTGAATACCATGCCGGAGGCGACCCTTAAAGCGATCGTCGATCACGGCAAGATCGCCATGCCGTTGCCTCGCGCCGATGGCGACAACCAAAAGCTTCTCGCGCAATTCGCAGAAGCGGGGATCGATACGCGCGTCCTCGCCGCGCAATTGCAGGCAGACGGCGCGCGCGCCTTTATCGAGTCATGGAACGATCTCATGGCCGTCATTGCGTCCAAGTCGGCGACGTTCCAACAAGGGAGCCGTCGTCATGGACCATGAACTGCCTGCTACCCGTGACGATCCCGCGCAGGAACGTTCGATATCCCGGGGCTCGACACCTTCGCGTTCCTCAAAAAAGGTGTTGGTGCTCGATATAGGCGGCACGCATGTGAAGGCTTTGGTCACCGGCCAAAGCAAGCATCGGTCCTTTGCATCCGGGCCGATGCTTACGCCGAAGCAACTCGTTTCGGACGTGTACAAACTTGTCGAAGGATGGTCTTACGAGGTCATCTCTATCGGATATCCGGGTCCGGTTGTCCATAACCGGCCGATCACGGAGCCTTACAATCTCGGCAAAGGATGGGCAGGCTTCAATTTCGCGCAGGCGTTCGGGCGCCCCGTGAAGGTTGTGAACGATGCCGCGATGCAGGCGCTTGGAAGCTACCGCGGCGGTAAAATGCTCTTCCTCGGACTGGGAACAGGGCTCGGCTCGGCGCTGATCGTCGATGGCATCGTGGAGCCGATGGAGCTCGCGCATCTCCCCTATAGGAAGGCGACCTATGAGGATTATGTCGGCCATGCCGCTTTGCAGGCCGATGGGAAGAAGAAATGGCAGCGCCACGTGGCCGATGTGGTCGCAAAGCTTATTGCCGCGCTGGAACCAGACGATACGGTGATCGGCGGTGGCAACGTCGCCGAGCTCGATGAACTGCCGCCGCATTGTCGCGCCGGCGACAACGCAAATGCGTTTCCCGGTGGATTTCGTCTCTGGGATGACGAGCGCGCCGACACGCATCCGGGCCTTCATCCGCTTCAACCCAATAAAGCCGACGAATCGAATAGCCTAACCAACCAATCGACGAAATCGCGCGGTGGCCCGCGCCCCGTCTGGACCCGATTGTCGGAGCACTACAAAGAAATAAGCCGGCTCCATTTGCGCGATTTGTTCGGTCGCGATCCGAATCGCGGATCGCGAATGACCGTCGAAGCCATGGGCATCCACTTCGACTATTCGAAGAATCGCATAACTGATGAAACGCTCGAATTGCTCGTTTCTCTCGCCGAGCAATCGGGGCTGCGCGGCAAGATCGAGGCGATGTTGAGAGGCGAGACGATCAATGTGACCGAGCATCGCGCAGTTTTGCATGTGGCGCTGCGCGCGCCGAAAGGTGCGTCGATCGTGGTCGACGGAAAAAATGTAGTCCCTGAGGTTCAGGCGGTTCTGACTCGTATGGCGGACGTTGCCGAAGGCATCCGCAGCGGCCGATGGAAGGGTCATACCGGAAAGCCGATAAAGAACGTCGTCAACATTGGGATCGGCGGCTCGGATCTCGGGCCGGTCATGGCCTACGAATCACTCAAATACTACAGCGATCGCGCCATGACGTTTCGCTTCGTCTCCAATGTCGACGCGACTGATTTTGTCGAAGCGGTGCGCGATCTCGATCCGGGCGAAACCCTCTTCATCATTTCCTCGAAAACTTTCACGACGTTGGAAACGATGACCAATGCGCGCAGCGCACGGCAATGGATTCTGCAAGGGCTCGGAAGCGATCCGAAGATAATCGCCAAACATTTCGTCGCCGTCTCGACCAATGCCGAGAAGGTCGAGGAATTCGGGATCGATACGGCGAATATGTTTATCTTCTGGGATTGGGTCGGCGGCCGTTATTCGATGGATTCGGCGATCGGTCTCTCCACGATGATCGCCATCGGCCCGGATCAGTTCGCCGATATGCTCGCCGGCTTTCACGAGGTCGACGAACATTTCCGAACGGCGCCGTTCAGATCAAACATGCCGATTCTACTTGGGCTCCTTGGCATCTGGTATTCGAACTTCTTTGACGCACAGACCGTCGCTGTATTGCCCTATGAGCAATATCTGAAGCGCTTTCCGGCCTATCTCCAGCAACTCACGATGGAGAGCAATGGCAAGCATGTCACATTGGAGGGCCGGCGCGTCGATTGGCAAACGGGCCCGATCTATTGGGGCGAGCCGGGCACAAACGGCCAGCATTCGTTCTATCAACTGCTGCATCAAGGCACACGGCTTGTGCCGTGCGACTTCATCGCTTTCGCTCGGCCGCTCAATCCGCTCGGGCAGCACCACGACATGCTGATCGCCAATGTTTTCGCCCAGGCTGAGGCGCTCGCGCTTGGCAAAACGGCGGATGAGGTCAGGGCCGAAGGCACGCCCGAATGGCTGGTGCCGCACCGGGTCTTCGAGGGCAACCGGCCGTCCAATATGATGCTGCTGGACCGGTTGACTCCGAACGCACTGGGCAAGCTCGTCGCGCTCTACGAGCATAGCGTCTTCACGCAGGGAATTATCTGGAACATCGACTCCTTCGATCAATGGGGCGTCGAACTGGGAAAAGTCTTGGCGCAAAGGCTCATTGCCGAATTGCGCGATACCGCCGTGCCTGGGTCCGGCCACGATAGTTCGACGATCAATCTCATGAAAAATTATCGCCGGTTTAAGAACGCGACATGAGCGGCGGCGTACAATTGGCGCCCTCGATTTTGGCGGCAGATTTTGCCAGGCTCGGCGAGCAGGTAGCCGACGCGGAACGCGCAGGAGTCGATCGGATCCATATCGACGTCATGGACGGGCATTTCGTGCCCAACCTTTCCATGGGGGCGCCGGTCGTCAATTCGCTGCGAAGAGCAACCCGTCTGCCGCTTGAGGTGCATTTGATGATCGAAAATCCGGATCATTTCATCGAGCAGTTTGCGCAAGCCGGAGCCGATTGTCTCATTGTGCATTGGGAGGGCATGAACGACCTTTCACGCACCTTGCGCGGGATCAAGGCTCTGGGTCGGCAAGCGGGCGTTGCACTCAATCCCGCGACGCCCGCGTGGGCGCTCGATGAGGTGTTGGACGATGTCGACCAAGTGCTGGTGATGACGGTGAATCCAGGTTTTTCGCGCCAAGCGTTTCTATCGGCCATGCTCGGCAAAATCGCCCGGATTCGCCGGATGATCGCGCAAAGGAAGGTCGCGTGCCATCTCGAAGTGGATGGCGGAATCGATCACGCCACGGCGCCTTCTGCGGTTGCCGCGGGCGCCGATCTGTTGGTTGCCGGATCCGCCATCTTTAACGAGAGCGACGCCGTAGCCGCCGGGGTCGACCGTCTGCGGAAGGCGACGCGCATTTAGAGGGCTTTCTCGGGGGCGCCGTCGATCCGAATTTTACGTGGAGATTCGTCATGCAGCTCGCAATGATTGGTTTGGGGAGAATGGGCGCCAACATGGTCCGGCGGCTTCTCAACGACGGCCATCAATGCGTGGTCTTTGATAGGTCGCCACGGGCCGTAGAGGATTTGGCGAAAGAGAAAGCGATCGGCGCCACGTCGATCGTCGATCTCGTTCAAAAACTTCAAAAGCCGCGCGTCATATGGCTGATGGTCCCCGCGGCGGCGGTCGGTGATACAATCTCTGAGATTATTCCGCACCTCGATGTCGACGACATTCTTATCGATGGTGGCAATTCCTACTATGTCGATGACATCCGCCGCGCCGCAGTTCTCAAGGAAAAGCGGATTCACTATCTCGACGTCGGCACCAGCGGCGGCGTCTGGGGTCTCGAGCGCGGCTATTGTATGATGATCGGCGGCGCCGATGCCGCCGTCCGACATATCGATCCGATCTTCAAGACGTTGGCGCCGGGTGTCGGAAAAATTGCCCGTACGCCGGGGCGTGAAGCGGTCGGTGGCACCGCGGAAATGGGTTATCTCCACTGCGGCGGTCCCGGCGCCGGTCATTTCGTCAAGATGATTCATAACGGGATCGAATATGGCGTCATGGCCGCCTATGCCGAGGGCATGGCCATTCTGCGCCACGCCGATATCGGTAAGCATCAACACGAGGTCGATGCGGAAACCGCGCCCCTGCGCGACCCAACGCTTTATCAATACGACTTCGATATTCGCGATATCGCGGAAGTCTGGCGCCGCGGAAGCGTCATCGCATCATGGCTGCTGGATCTAACCGCAACGGCGCTCGCCAAAGATCCACAGTTGAGCAATTTTTCTGGAAAAGTCTCGGATTCCGGCGAAGGACGCTGGACGATCAAGGCCGCAATCGACGAGGCGGTTCCGGTGCCGGTGCTGTCGAGCGCCCTTTATGAGCGATTCAGCTCACGTGGCGAGGGAACGTTCGGTGACAAATTACTTTCCGCTATGCGCTACGAATTCGGCGGCCACCTCGAAAAGCCAGGGAGCTGAGCGGTGGAGATCGAGATCTATCCCGACGATCGTGTCGTAAGTCAAAAAGCCGCCGCGATTGTCGCCGCCGAGGCTCGCGAAGCGGCAGCGTCACGCGGGCGCTTCGTCATGGCGGTGAGCGGCGGGCGTACGCCCTGGATGATGCTGCGTCTATTGGCAAAGGCCGAACTTCCGTGGGACAAGGTCCATATCTTTCAAGCCGATGAACGCATCGCGCCGGCCGGTGCCGAGGATCGGAACCTCGCGCATCTTCGCGAGGCCCTTTCAAGCTCTACGCCTTTGCCGGCGGCACATATTTACGCGATGCCCGTCGAGGCACCAGAACCGGTGTTCGCCGCGCAAGATTATGCGCAAACGTTGCGCGCAGTTGCCGGCACGCCGTGCGTGCTCGATCTTGTGCATCTCGGCCTCGGCGCCGACGGCCATACGGCTTCGTTGGTGCCGGGCGATCCGGTGCTCGATATCCAGAATGTCGATGTGGCGACAACGATATATCCCTATCAAGGCCGCCGCCGCATGACTCTGACATTCCCGATCATCAACCGGGCCCAGCACATTCTCTGGCTTGTGACTGGTCGCGAAAAGGCCGATGCCCTTATGCGCTTGCGCGACGGCGATCAGTCGATTCCAGCCGGACGCGTGTTTCGCGATCGAGCCCTGATTCTCGCCGATATCGCTGCGGCGGGACAGCCAGTCGCTGCAAATGGGGAGATTTAAAATGCGGACCGCCACCAGAGAGATTTGCTCCCGGCCGACGACTGAGGCGCAACTGGATCAGCTTTCGATCAACTGCATCCGCACCCTATCCATGGATGCCGTCCAGCAGGCGAAGTCGGGTCATCCGGGAACCCCGATGGCGCTCGCGCCGCTCGTTTACACGCTATGGAATCGCGTGATGCATTTCGATCCGCAAGATCCGATTTGGCCAAACCGAGATCGCTTCGTTCTCTCCAACGGTCACGCCTCGATGTTGCTGTGGTCGGTGCTTCACCTCACGGGAACGCGCGCCGTCAACGCCGATTATGAGCGTCTCGATCAGCCGGCGGTCACGCTCGACGACATCCGCCGTTTCCGTCAGCTCGGCAGCAAGGCGCCGGGGCATCCGGAATATCGTCTGGTCACGGGGGTAGAGGCAACGACCGGACCGTTGGGGCAGGGCGTCGGTATGAGCGTCGGCATGGCGATCGCCGGAAAATGGCTTGCACAGCGCTATAACAAGCCGGATGCGCACATCTTCGATTATAATATCTATGTAACGTGTAGCGACGGCGACATGATGGAGGGCATCAGCTCGGAGGCCGCTTCGCTCGCGGGTCACCTTGCGCTGGATAATCTGTGCTGGATTTACGACAATAATCACATCACGATCGACGGCAAAACCAAGATTGCCTTTACGGAAGATATTGCCCGACGATTCTTGAGCTACGGCTGGAATGTCCTGCACGTCGGCGACGCCAACGACATCGATCTGATCGAGAATGTTTTGGCGGTCTTTCGCAAGACAAAGGACAGGCCAACCTTCATTATCCTGGACAGCCATATCGGCTATGGCGCGCCGGGTAAGCAAGACACCCCGGCGGCCCATGGCGAGCCACTCGGCGAGGATGAAGTTCGCCTCGCCAAACGCGCCTATGGATGGCCTGAAGACGCCAAGTTCCTCGTGCCCAAGGAAGTCCGCACGCATTTTGACGAGGGCATCGGTCGGCGCGGCGCGAAAGCCCGGACGCAATGGGAGACGGAATTTGCGCACTATCGGGCGGCCTATCGGGATCTTGCCGCCGAAATCGATTTGATCGAACGGCGCGCGCTTCCCGAAGGATGGGATAAGGGATTGCCGGTATTTTCAGCGGATGCCGCCGGCATGGCCGGACGCGAGGCATCGGGCAAAGTACTCAATGCGCTGGCGCGGAATATTCCCTGGCTCGTCGGCGGCGCCGCGGATCTCGCCTCCTCGACCAAAACCGCGCTCACGGTCGAAGGCGCCGGCGATTTTGAGCCCGGCTCGTTCGGCGGCAGAAATCTGCATTTCGGCATCCGCGAGCATGCGATGACGGCGATCGTCAACGGGCTTGCCTTGTCGAAGCTGCGGGCCTTTGGC
Source organism: uncultured Methylovirgula sp. (assembly GCF_947646745.1). NCBI lineage: Bacteria > Pseudomonadati > Pseudomonadota > Alphaproteobacteria > Hyphomicrobiales > Beijerinckiaceae > Methylovirgula > uncultured Methylovirgula sp. Next base: position 27,083 of record NZ_CANSHK010000015.1, read on the forward strand.
GCGACTTTTCTCATCTTCAGCGATTATGCGCGCCCCGCCATCCGGCTGGCAGCCATTATGGAACTACCCACGATCTTCGTGTTCACGCATGATGCGCTGGGCGATGGCGAAGACGGACCGACGCATCAGCCGATCGAACAATTGGCATCCCTGCGTGCGATTCCGGGCCTCGTCTTGCTGCGACCGGCGGATGCGAACGAGGTTGTTGAATCTTATCGTTACATCATGCAATTGCGTCACGAGCCCGTTGCGCTGGTCTTAACGCGCCAAGCTGTGCCGACATTCGACCGTACGAAATATGCCTCCGCGTCCGGCGTTGCGCGGGGCGCCTACGTTCTGGCCGATCCGCCCGACGGCAAGCCCGACATTATCCTGATTGCTTCTGGCAGCGAGGTCAGCCTTTGTGTCCGGGCGCACGAAACCTTGTCCGGGGAAGGCATCAAGTCGCGCGTTGTCTCGATGCCATCGTGGGATATTTTCGAGCATCAATCGCAAGCCTATCGCGACTCCATTCTGCCGCCTGATGTTACCGCGCGGGTCTCAGTCGAAATGGCGTCGACGCTTGGATGGGAGCGCTATGTCGGCGAGAAAGGCCGCATCATCGGCATGACGACATTCGGCGCCTCGGCGCCGCTCAAAGATCTGCTGCGGAAATTCTGCTTCGAACCGGAGCGGGTCGTCGCGGCCGCGAAAGAATTGCTGCACAAGGCGTGAAGCGCGGTTTTACCGCGCGCGAAAAAGCGGAGCAGCTTATGAAAGCGCATGACATCGTCTTCCTATTCGATGTCGACAATACGCTGCTGGACAATGACCAGGTGCAGGCGGACCTCAAAGCGCATCTGGAAGAAGCGTATGGTGCGGCTGCGCGCGATCGATATTGGGCGATCCTCGAGGAATTGCGCAGCGAACTGGGATACGTCGACTATCTCGGGGCGCTGGAGCGCTTCAGACTCGAAGCGATGCACCGCCCCGAGGTGCTGCGCATGTCGATCTGGCTGGTCGACTATCGCTTCGCGAAGCGCCTTTATCAGGGAGCGGTCGAAGCCGTCAATCACGTCAAGCAATGGGGGACTGCGGTCATTCTTTCCGACGGCGACGCCGTCTTTCAGCCACGCAAGATCGAGCGCTCCGGCCTCTGGAGCTTATTTGAGGATCGCGTTCTCATTTATGTCCATAAGGAGCAGGAGCTTGACGATATCGCGCGCCATTACCCCGCAGATCACTACGTCTTGATTGACGACAAGTTGCGCATACTCGCAGCAGTCAAGAAAATCTGGGGCGATCGGGTCACGACCGTCTTCGTCAGGCAAGGCCATTATGCACACGACCGCATGAGTCTGAATTACCCGCCCGCGGACATCGAGCTCAAGCACATTGGAGATCTGATGAGCTGCCATCTTCCGACTTTTCTCGGTAAGGTTTGAGACGGTGCTGCGGCAGCAGGATGCAGGCGGGTGCGCCAAGCAACCCGAGTCCGCATTGCGCATCGAGGATTATGCACTGATCGGCGATTGCCGCAGCGCCGCCCTCGTCGGCCGCAACGGCTCGATCGACTGGCTGTGCTGGCCGCGTTTCGACAGCGACGCCTGTTTTGCCGCCTTGCTTGGCACATCGGAAAACGGACGATGGCAAATCTGTCCCGTCGATCCGGCGCCGCGCGTCACGCGCGTCTATGCTGGCGATACGATGATTCTGGAGACCCAGTTCGAAACTGCGGAGGGGTCGGTCAACGTGATCGACTTCATGTCGATCGGTTCGCCCGATCCTTCGATTATCCGGCTTGTAAAGGGCGTACGCGGCAAGGTTGCGATGTGCATGCATCTCATCCTGCGCTTCGACTATGGCACCACGGTACCCTGGGTGACGCAGCTCGAAGACGGCTCGGGCCTGAGCGCCATTGCCGGGCCGACCCGCGTCGTGCTGCGGACGCCCATAGCGCTGCGGGGCGAGAGCTTTGCCACCGTTGCGGCGTTCGAAATTAGGGAGGGCGAATGCGTTCCCTTCGTGCTCAGCCACAAAGCGTCGCATCTTTCGCCGCCGGTTGCGGTGAATTGGCGGGCGGCCTTCGACGAGACGGAAGCGTTCTGGCTCAACTGGGCATCCCGCTGCACTTATGTCGGCCGCAGACGCGAATCGGTTCTACGCTCGCTGTTGACGCTGAAGGCCTTGACCTATGGCGAGACCGGCGGAATCGTCGCGGCGCCAACAACGTCGCTGCCGGAATGTCTCGGCGGTGAGCGCAACTGGGACTATCGCTTTTGCTGGTTGCGCGACGCGACCATGACGTTGATGGCCTTATTGTCGGCGGGCTATCGCGACGAGGCGGAGGCGTGGCGCGCCTGGCTTCAACGCAGCGTCGCCGGTCATCCCGACCAGCTTCAAATCATGTATGGATTATCGGGAGAACGGCGGCTTTCCGAATGGGAGGTGCCTTGGCTTCCAGGCTACCAGGGCGCCGCGCCGGTCCGTATCGGCAACGCTGCGTCGGCGCAACTTCAGCTCGATGTCTATGGCGAACTCATCGACGCCGTCTTCCAAGCGCGAAAGCAGGGCCTTGCTCCTGTCGCCTCGGCCTGGGCTCTGCAAGAGACGCTCGTCGAGCATCTGGAGAAGATATGGCAGGATCCCGACGACGGAATTTGGGAAGTGCGAGGACCGCGGCAGCAATTCACGTTTTCCAAGGTCATGGCCTGGGTCGCGCTCGATCGAAGCGTGCGCGATGCCGAACGTTTCGAATTGCAGGCACCGTTGGAGCGCTGGCGGCAGCTAAGGGACCGCATCCATGCGACGGTCTGCGAGCAGGGCTTTGACCCGGGCAAAAACGCCTTCACCCAAAGCTTTGGCAGCCCGGAACTGGATGCGAGCCTGCTTTTGATCCCCGTCGTCGGATTCCTGCCGCCCGACGATCCACGCATCAGCGGAACCGTCGCGGCGATCGAAAAAGAGCTTATGGTGGATGGGCTCGTGCTTAGATATCGGACCAAAACCGGCATCGACGGACTCCCGCCCGGCGAAGGCGTATTTCTCCCTTGCAGTTTCTGGCTCGCTGATAATTACAGCTTGCTGAAGCGCGACCGCGAGGCGGAAATTCTGTTCGACCGGCTTCTTTCGCTTCGCAATGACGTCGGGCTTCTCTCGGAGGAATATGACCCGCAGGCGCGCCGCCTGGCCGGTAATTTCCCGCAGGCATTTTCTCATCTTGCCCTGATCGGCACGGCGCTGAATCTACACGATGTAGGCCCGGCAACGCAGCGGGCGGCCGAGTGACGCGGCCGGCGCGTACCGCCGCATCGGTTTGCGTGTCGATCGCCCCCGGGGCCGGGGCATTCTGGTACTGCAAGGAATATTTGTTTATTTACAAGAAAACAATTCCGCTATAAATCCGAGCATCGGCGCGCCATGGCGCCTTGAAGCATCTTGGGGGATCAAGCATGAGCGCAAAGATCGGAATTCGCGTCGGAGAAGCGCTCGTCGCCGGGGGGCCGCCCGGAACGGCGGCCGAACCGGAGGTCGTGATTGGCGACCTCGACGGCCCGTTTGGATCAGCCTTTGCCAATCTGCTTGGAAATCAGGTCGCAGGCCACACACGAGTGCTGGCCCTGCTCAACACGGACGTCATGGTTCGGCCCGCCACCGTATGCGTGAGTAAGGTGACCGTCAAAGATACGCGTTATACGAATATCCTGATGGGGACCGTCCAATATGCGACCGCTATGGGCGTGCTCGATGCCGTGCGCACAGGCGACATCCCGCGGGTGATCGTCAATGACATCGGCATCATCGTCTCGGTTTGGCTCAATCCCGCCATCGTCGAAGTCGAGAAATTAGACCACAAAATACTCTTCCGCATCCATCGCGAAGCGACGGCGCGCGCTATTCATAAAGCCATGGCGAACGAACCCTCGATCGATTGGCTCCTCGAGAATCAGGAAAAGATTGTTCATAAATATTTTGAGCGCGCCCTGAACGGCGAACTGTAAGTCCGGCATCAATCGCCGCGCCGCTCGACGAATTGCGAAATATCGTTACCTTTACGCCCTGAATTTGTCGCAGTCGGTTTCAACCGTGCTGTTTTCGTCGGGCCGCCCCAAATGGGGGCGTAGGAGAAGGTGCGCGTGCAAAAAATCAAATTTCGAATGGCTGGGGATGACCTCCAGCCGCGGCGGACCCGGATGGAAATTCCCGGCTGGGCCGGGGAGCCCGAGAAGCGGTCGGATGGGTCGCATGAATATGCCTGGCACTGCGTCCCGTTCACGGAAGCTGCCAAATATGGCGTCGAGATTTTTTATCCCTACCAAAACGAATTGCGGGCCAGCACCCGCAACGGGCGGCTGATCCTGGAAGGCGACTTTGGCCCCCCTCCGGCCGAGGGCCGCAGCTGGCCGCCGTTCCGTAACTTCGGAGACAGTTTCTATACCTATCAGCTATTGCTCGACCTGAAGCCCGAGCCCGGCTTCGCGATCAAAGTGGAGACACATCCGAGCTTTTATACGGACATGACCGGCACGGCGCCGATCGCTGTTCCCGCGCTTATTCGCGAATGGTGGCCGATGCTCTACTTCATGGTCTTCAAATCGCCGGCGGAAGGCCAGACCCATATCTTCCGGCCGGGAACGCCGTTGGCGCAGTTTACAATGGTTCCTGCGGAAAGCGAGTTCGTGCTCGAACCGATGGGCTATGATGAAGCAGCGGAGCGTGAACTCAGATCTCGGCGCATCCACGCGAGCCGCGCGACACTTGGGGCGGATTCGCAATGGCTCTCGACGACCGACACCATATTCGATGGAACCTATCGTCGCATGTACGGCGCGGCGCGGACTTCATCCGACAAAGGGTGAACCTGCGCCGTGCCCTTTAGCTAAAAAATAAGCCGTTTCTCGCTGCTACCAACCCCAATGGTGGTGATGATGATGGTGATGGTGGTAATAGCCATAACCGCCCCATCCCCAACCCCAGCGATGATGATGGTGGTGGTGATGGTGATGATGATGGTGATAATATCCATAACCACCATAACCACCATAATATTGGGCGGTCTGAACCATGGGCTTCGCCGGTGCTGGCTTTGACTCCATCTCCTTCAGCAAGGCCGTCGCATTGGGGATCGGTTCGAGCAATTCGGCGTAGGAATGCGGGTTCATGATATCGTCGACGGTTTTTGCGCCGGCTGGCGCGGCCACCGCAAAGGGCAACGCAGAAATTGCGCCGACGAGCGTGACTGTCTTTTTGTCCATATGGCCTCTCTCATCCTCTCCTCTTGGGACCGGGAGCATCCGCTAGCGCGCGTGAACCAAAGCTGAATAAATCGAGCACGGGCGCTGCTGGAGTTCAGTCGATCGGGGATGTTGTCGTCGAACTGAAGTTTGCTCTTCCCGAAGGTGTGCAATGTCATTTCTAAACTGAATTACATCGGAGCTGAAACGGTCCGCGCGTAAGATAGTTTCGCGGAAATCGGAAAGGATTGTGAATTTCTTGCTATGGGCGCGGATTGCGCAGCACCGCGCAGGCGACGCCGACGGCTTCCAATTGGCCGCAAAATAGGTCCGCCTCTCGGCGCGAATCCTTCACGATGCGCACTGCGAAATTCGCCACCCGCACGCCGGGCATGCGGGTGCGAAAAATATATGGCTTTGCCTCGCCGAGGACCGACGGATGCTGGCGCCGGATCCGCTCGAAGCTTGCGAGCAAAAGGCCCAAGTGCCAATTGCCAGCCAATTGAATGCCCCAGGGCTTCCACTCCGGATTTTTCAACGGTGATTCGAACGGCTCCGACGCGAGTCGCGATTTTGTCTTCAGATTTGCGACCAGATCGGCACAGGATTGCTTGCCCGATAAATCAGGGACCGGTTTCGTCGTCCATTCTGCGATCGAATGGCCTGTGACGGCCAAAACATAGTCCGTGGTTTCCGAGGGCAACCCGTCTTTTTCCGCCAGCCAATGCGCCAAGCGGCCGGGGCCCGCATTGTAAGCGGCGGCGGCAAGCCCGAGGTTGCCGAAGCTTTGCAACAGCTCGTGAAGATAGCTTGCCGATTCGCGCAGTGCCTCGATCGGCTCAAATGGGTTGAGCAATCCACGCGAAGAGGCCGTGCTCGGCATAAACTGCGCGACGCCTTGCGCGCCGGCCATGCTTTGCGCATCGGGATCAAACCGGCTTTCTCTCCAGATCAGGCGAGTAAAAAACCCGACGGGCAAACCGTTATCGCGGGCCTCCTGCTCGATGGCAGGGCAGAGGTCGCTTGCGGCGTGAGCGCGCCTCATGAGCGTGAGCGCCAAAGCCAGAAAAATCGCGCTGGCGACCAGAGTCCCTCGACGATGTTTCTTGCGAAGAAGCCGAAGGGTCATCGCGGCCTATCCCACGACCGCGGTGCGGGCGGTGGCTCGTTGTGGGCCTATCTGCCGCAATAGGCGGGTTCAAAAAGCCGCCGCCGACGCCTATCCGCGGCTGCGACGACATAGCCGAACTTCGGAATATGCCGCCCCGATCCTTACTCTATTGCCCCGCACTATATCCGACGAAGCTCAAATATGAAGCCAGCGCCTCGATGTCTTGCCCCGATAGGCTTCGCGCGACCTGAGGCATCGGTACAGCGGCTGAGCTATATCCAGCCACCCATTCGTCAAGCCGCCGCTTCAAGTAGAAATAGGACAGTCCTCCCACGCGCGGAATAGTCCGCACGCCTTCGCCATTTGGCCCGTGACAAACGATGCACGCGGCGACGTTGGCTTCTGGAATCCCAAATTCAAAAATATTCCGCCCCGTTGCGATAAGATTGCGATTTCCATCATCGGCCGCCTCCGGCGGCAGGCTTGCGAAATAGCTCGCGAAGGCCCGCACCATATCCTCGTCCAAATGAGCTACGGCACTCCACATAAAATCCCGCGAGTAGGGGTTGTCACGCAGATGGGTGCGGAAGTTCGTGAGCTGAGCTTCGAGATAAAGCTCCTGTTGGCCAGCCAATCTCGGCGCATTTGAGTAGCCTTGAACCGAAGGGCCATGACACCACGTGCAGTTTTTGAGCGGAATCGTCTCGCTGGCGAGAAGCGGCCTCGCAACACAGGAGACGAGCGCCAGGATCGCCAATTTCGTCGCGATGCGTTTCATGATCTTTGCTCGCACTTCCGGGCCGATTCAAATTCTAAGAGATGCCTCACTTCAAACCGCTAAGATAAGCTGCAAGCGCCTCCACTTGCGCGTGGGTCAAATTATGCGTTGTCGGCAGCATGATCGCCGAAATGTCGGGCGCTCCCTGGCCGCGTTCGGCAGACCAGTTGCTCAAGACTTTGATGATGTACCAATAGAGCTGCCCCGCCAGCCGTGGGATTTGGCCACGCCCCTCCGCCTTCAGGCCGTGACAGGCGAAACAAGCGGGGACGTTGTCTTCAGGCAGGCCTTCTTCGAAAATCTTTTTGCCAAAAGCCGCTCCCGCCCGTGGAGCGCCCCCGTAGGGCGGCGGATTGAGTCTTTCAAAATACGCTGCCAGGCGCGGGATTAATATCGGTCTCAGCGCATGCGCGACGCTGAACATGACCGGATTTCTGCGCCGGCGTTCGGTGAAGGCCCGGAGCTGGTTCTCGATATATTGCGGATGCTGTCCTGCCAGGCGCGGCATAACGAAATAACCGCGAAAACCCTGTGCCGACGGTCCGTGGCAGGTTTCGCAGTAGTTCAACTTCGCTTGGAACTCCTGGTTCGATAATCCATCCGCGGCGCGGCCAGCGTGAAGGAACAGGATTAGGGTCGCTGACATTGCGGCAAATAATGCGAGGTAGAACATCGATGACAGATTACGGACCTTCAGGCGCTGATCTCGAGCGTTCTCTACAGCTTTGCTGTCCTGCGGCGCTTGCTCGATATAACGCTTGTGCGATTGACCAGGGCGAGCGGGCAAAACCGTTACTCCAAATAGCTGAGATAGGCTGCTACGTCGGTAATCTGTTCCGGTTTCAACATATGCGCGATCGGCGCCATGATGGCGGAAGCATCCGGCTCTTTGGGATTCTGACCGCGCTCCTTTTCCCAATTCATCAGCTTGTTGATGATGTAGTCGTTGAGCTGGCCGGCGAGGCGCGGAAATTGATCGGCACCCTTTGCTTGCGGACCGTGACACGAGGCGCATGGCGGCACGTTCTGGCTGGGGATGCCGTTCTCGAAGATCGCCTTTCCCGCTGCTACCAAATCCTTTGGGGCGCCGCCGAGAGGCTTTGGATTCAGCGTCGCGAAATAAGCCGCAAGGCCATCAATCATCGCGGGGCTCAGCACATGCGCGACGCGAAACATCACCGCATTCGTCCGGCGCTTGTCGATAAAGGCGCTTAGCTGGTTCTTGATGTAATGGGGCTTCTGTCCGGCGAGGCGCGGAATGGGAAAAACGCCGCGGAACCCCTGCGCCGCAACTCCATGGCACGTCATGCAATAGGTCCGCTTCGCCACCAGCGCCTGCTTCGAAACAGTCGCCACAGGCACTTCTGCGACGCAGACGGAGGCGGCGAAAACCATGATGAACATCGCGCCTGGCTTAAATGTAGAAGTGAGACGATTCATCATCCAACTCCGCAGCCTCGCGATAAACGCGGCGGATACCAAAACTATGCTTCGTCAAAACATGAGCCATGAATAGACGAGGAGGGTGTTGTTGTCCGATGCATTGTGCCCGGCCCCGTCGAAGTTGGTCGTGCCGCCGTAGAGCGTCAGATATTTCGTGTATGAAACGCCGATGCGTGCATTAGCCCAAGGGAAAGGCCCCGGCATGCCGTGGCTGAACGGCAAATAGGCAATGTCGAATAGGAAGCCGTTTCCATTGGGGCTGTTGGCAACGCTGTTCGCGCCATAGAGGTTGGCGTCAGACGAACCGCTCACATCGAAATAGCCGGCCGTGAAACTGTAGGTGTTATCGTAAACATAATCGACGCTTGTGCGGAAACTGTTCAGGTTATCGCGCAGGTTCGATGTCGCTTGCAACGCGTATGAGGCGTTGTACTGATCCATTTCGTGGATGTTCGACACCTTGGCTTCGAACGCATGCTTGCCGTGGATGAATTGATATTGTGCATCGAATCCAAGGTCGAGAATGCGATCGACTCCGAAGCCAGGATTGGCATAGGGCACTTCGGTCGCATACATGCCGAAGGCACCGATCATGAAACTGTGTTCTCCAATGGTCGGTGCAAACGCCACGCGCCAATACGGTGCGACGCCAGCAATCGACGGAAATGAAGTGGGATCGAGACCGAGCTCCTGCTGCGTCGATGACGACAGGGTCCGGTAGCCCGTGAGTTCGGCGTAGACCATGTTGTTCCACCAGCCATAGACGCCGGCACCCACGACGCCTGCGGCGAAAGTGCCTTCGAGCATTGTCCCCGGCGGGGTAAAGGCGGGGCCGGTTGCCGCCGAAATATAAGGTAGGCTCCAGGCTGGCGTCGTATTCCATACGTCCTGAACGGTCGGGTTGTTATTGACATCGATGCCGACGATGAGATCGGCGCCAAAAACCTTCACGGTCTGCGTATAGCGGATATCGGTGTTATCGATGCTCCAGCTGTGTCCGACGCCGTCATAGGTGCCTTGAACGAAAGCGCCGAGATTGTCGTAGATCTGACCGCCATAGAAAAGGCTGAGCTGGTCCAATACGACATTGTCGTTCGTGTTCGTCGACGATGTCGGTGGCGCATCGAGATTCTTCTGGAAATGCTCGAATTGCGGTCCCTGGATCATTAGCGCAAGCGGCGGGGCCTGCGTGTTTGGAAGGCCACCACCCGCCGTATAGCCGGAGAGTTTGAATAAGCGGCCGAACGGGGTCAGTTCCGGAAACGCAGTGTGGCAAGCCGCGCAAGGCTGGCCGGTTTGCATCGCGAAAGATGGTATCGCCGAAGCTGGCTGCGGCTTGACCAGAAAGCCTAAGACGCTGAGCGCGAGAGCGCCAAAGACAGCGCCGGCCAAAGCGATAAGCATGGGCCGACCGGTCGCGCGAGGTTCGGCGCCACAGTTTAGTCCCGAGCGGGCTTCGGTCGACGCCACCTCCCCGTCCCCCCGAATTGATATATCGACATTCGTTACGTCGAGAAATGAGGGAGCTAACCGCTTTCAATCGTCTTCGAAAATTGACGCGGATCACATGCCGTCGGAGAATTTTTACGTGTTGCGAAATTGCGACAATGGGATGGCGAGCTAAACTCTTGCTCCGACGATGCTCGCGCACATCGGCAAAATCCGAAAGCCAATCGGCGTATTCGTTTTGGCCGGGAAGGACTTAATCTTTTATTTGGCGGCCTTGCTTGGTAGCGGAGGAGGGACTCGAACCCCCGACACAAGGATTATGATTCCTCTGCTCTAGCCGGCTGAGCTACTCCGCCCCGGTGCGATGTGCGCGAAAGCCTGAAAACGGGCGCGCCGCAGCGGCCCGCGGTATAGGCCGGCCCCTGCGGCAAAGTCAAGGCAGCTTGCGGCACGGCGCAGCCCGCCGAACCGCAAAGCCTCGGCGGTCAATGGCCGGCGGGCAAGACCGGAATGATCCACGGGACGACGAATTGCTGGATCGCGACCAGCGCGCCGAGCACGACGGTCAATATGATGCTGTGCCAGAAGGTCCGCGCGAAGACGACGCCCTCCTGGCCCTTGAGCTTGGTGACGGCGACGCCGGTCGCGATATTCTGCGGTGACACCATCTTGCCGATGACGCCGCCGGAGGAGTTCGTCGCCGCAAAAAGGATCGGGTTCAGGTTGAGCTGGCGCGCCGCCACGACTTGCAGATTGCCGAAGAGCGCGTTGCCCGACGTGTCGCTGCCCGAAAGAAGAACCGCGACCCAGCCGAGGAAGGGCGAAAGCCAGACGAAGAGAAGGCCGGTCGAAGCGACCGCCTTGCCAAGCGTATAGGCCATGCCGGAATAATTCATCAGATAGGCGAGCCCGAGAATGAGCATGACGGTGACGACAGCGATCCAGGCCTGCCGGATCGTATGTCCGACGCAGGTGATGAAGCCGCGCGCCGGCAGGCCGATTGTCAGTGCGGTGACGAAGGCGGCAAAAAGGATCGCCGTGCCCGTCGCCAGCGGCTGGAAGGTCCAGACCGCGGCATAGGGCTTGTTGTTGTAAAGGGTGATCGAAATTGCCTTGTCGAGGCCCGGCCAGTGGATCGATTGCTGGCCGATGGTTGCGATGCTGAAATGCGTCCACGCAATCACGACCGCCGAAACGATCAGCCAGGGGATCCAGCCCTGCCATGGCGCGATGGCCTTGGCCCTGGTCGCCTGTTCTTCGGCGGCGTCGGAGATGGCGAATTCGGGATCGGCTTGCGGATGCCAGACCTGCAGGAAAAGCAAGGTGCAAGCGAGCGAGCCGAGCGCCGAGAAGACGTCGGTCAGCGCGTAATCGAGGTAATTCGACGAAATGAATTGCGAGACGGCGAAGCTGCCGCCGGCGACGAGCAGCAGTGGCCACAACGCTTTCAGCGAGCGCAGCCCGCCGTAAAGGGCGATCACATAAAACGGCAGGAGCAGGGCGATCAGCGGCAATTGCCGCCCGACCATGGCGCCGAGCGTATGGGCGGGCAGCCCGGTGACCGCGCCGAGCACCGTGACCGGCACGCCAAGCGCGCCGAAGGCGACCGGTGCCGTATTGAAGATCAGAACGAAGACGAGCGCCTCGAGCGCCGGAAAGCCGACGAGGATCAGCAAGGAACTGGTGATTGCGACCGGCGTGCCGAAGCCGGAGATGCCTTCGAGCAGGCAGCCGAAGCAAAAGCCGATCACGACAAGGACGACGCGGCGATCATGCGGCACATGGTTGATGAGCCAGGCCCGAAACGCGTCGAAGCGGCCGGATTCGACGGCAATATTGTAAAGCAGCAGTGCGTTCAGCACGATCCACATGACCGGCCAGAGCGCGAAGACGGCGCCGTTGAAGACGGCGTCGAGCGCCAGGCGCGCCGGCATCTGCCAAATCGCAATGGCGACGATCAAACCGATGATGAGCCCAGCCGAGGCGGCCTGCCAGCCCGGGCGCCGCAAAAGCCCGAGCAGGACGAGCACGGTGACAACGGGCAGCATTGCGGCGACGAACGATAAGCCGAGGCTCCCCCCCACAGGGGCCAAAAGCTGATGGAACACGGTCGTTTCTCCCTATCGACACTTGTTATTCTGACGTTACGCAGAACTGGCCACAAATATCCTCGGCTATACTGCGAGGCTTTGACCCTATAGTGCTATCAGACGCGCCGCATACGGCGTATGCGAAGCTTCGTCTTTTGCCGGGCCTGCGTGTTCAACGTTTGGTGATGCGGATCAGCGTGAAGAAGCCGAAGGGCGGCAGCGCGCGGCGTTCGACGAGCGCCAAGCCGGCACGGCCGGCGAGCCAGTCAGCCAAAATGCGCCAGGGAAATTCCGGCCGCCAGCCGAGCGCCGCGCTGCGCGCGGCCAATTTGGCTTCGACCCAGGCGAGCGGTCCGCGTGTCGTGCCGATGTGATTGACAAGAACGATCTCGCCGCCGGGTTTCAGCACCCGCACCCATTCGTCGAGGCTTGCTTCGGGCCGCGGCAGCACGGTCAGCACATAGGGCGCGACGATCACGTCGAAGGTCGCATCCGCAAAGGCGAGGTGGCATGCGTCCATCATCGACAGGCCGGCGACATGATGGAGTGCGGACGCCGCAACGCGGCGTGCCGCGCGCCGCAGCATCGGTTCGGAGAGATCGATGCCGACCACACGGCTGGCGGGGTCGAACATCGGCAGTTCCAGGCCGGTGCCGACGCCGACATCGAGGATCAATGCCCCTTTATGACGGCTCGCGACCGCCGCCGCGATCTTGCGGCCGGGGCGCATCGCTTCGGAGAAGGCAAGATCGTAGACCGGCGCCCAGCGCGCATATGCGTTGGCGACGGCGGCATTATCGAAAGCGCGCGGCCGATTGACATGTGGCGACGCGAGGGACTGACCACGCCGCCGAGACGACGCGGACCGAGGTGACCTCAGAGAATGGCGGCTGTCCTCGCGCTCGCTCATCAGCCGTCGGCAGCGGCGAGGGAGGCATCGTGCGGGAGACGTTCGGCGGCGAGGTCGGACGCCGTTTCCGAGATGAAACCGCCGCCGAGCACACGCGCGTCGCTGCGGTCGCTGTCATAGAGCACGCAGGCCTGGCCGGGCGAGACGCCGTCTTCGCTGCTGGCAAAGGCGACGCGGGCTTCGCCGGCATCGACATGCAGAAAGCCCGCGACCGGCGCCTTGGTCGAGCGTACCCGCACGAAGACCTCACGACCCGCGGGGCCGAGGTCCGCTAAAGCGCCGTCGCCGATCCAATTCATCTCGCGCAATTTCACCTGTCGCGTGGCGAGCGCTTCGCGCGGCCCGACAATGACGCGCGCGTGGGCGGCATCGAGACGGACGACATAGAGCGGAACGGCGGTTCCGGCCTCGTTGAAGCTGATGCCGAGACCGCGGCGCTGGCCGACAGTGTAATTGATGACCCCGGCATGGCTGCCGAGCACACGGCCGTCGAGATGGACGATTTCGCCCGGCCGCGCCGCGTCCGGCCGCATCTGTTCGATGAAACTGCTGTATTTGCCGGAATGAATGAAGCAAATGTCCTGGCTATCGGCCTTGTCGGCGACCAATAGGCCGTGCCGGCGCGCGATGGCGCGCACTTGCGGCTTCTCAAGCGCGCCGAGCGGGAAACGCAGATTTTTCAACTGATCCGGGGTCGTCGCGAACAGGAAATAGCTCTGGTCGCGGTTCGCATCCTTGGCGCGATAGAGTGCGCGGCCGCCGGTGCCATCAGGCCGCGAGGCGATATAATGGCCGGTCGCCAGAACATCAGCGCCGAGCTCGCGCGCCGTATCGAGAAAATCGGCGAATTTGATGTCGCTGTTGCAGGCAATGCAGGGAACCGGCGTTTCGCCGTCGGCATAGCTCTGCGCGAAACGGTCGATCACCTTTTCGCGGAAGCGCTGCTCGTAATCGAGGACATAATGCGGAATGTCGAGCCGCGCGGCGACTTGCCGGGCGTCATGAATGTCCTGGCCGGCGCAGCAGGCGCCCTTGCGATGCGCAGCGGCGCCGTGGTCGTAGAGCTGCAGCGTGACGCCGATGACGTCATAGCCCTCTTCCTTGAGCAGGGCCGCGACAACCGAGGAATCGACGCCGCCCGACATGGCGACAACCACCCGCGTCTCGGCGGGGGCTTTCGGCAAATCCAGACTGTTCAGCGGTTCGGTCTTCATCGGATTAATCGGATTGATTCGGCACGTGCGGCGGTCGGGCCGTAGGCTCTATATAGTCGCCCTTTGGCGGCTGACATGCTCGGTTTTGACGCGACGTATGGGTTCGTGCTGCCCTCGCCATTCTAAATCACCCTGGCAGCGCCTTGGCAACGTTCCAAGTGGCGGCGCAGAAAGCTCTGGCGTCGCTGTCCTGGTTTCGGGCAGCCGTTAAGGTTTTGCAAAGAAACCGATCCAGACCGATACGGTTTCGTGAAGATTTTATTATTGTATTCATAGAAATTATACTAATAGATAGCTCTACTTTTAGGCTAGACATGGCTGTGTCGCTTAGGCGAATCTTAAGCTAGCTCGCTTATTCTCAGGAGGTAAGGGTCAGTCAGTATGTGAGTTTTCGATATGGTCGAGTTGCACCGCCCGAGGGTCAAATATGTCATCGGGCCAGACGGGAGCCCCCTGACCGTGGCAGATCTTCCGCCGGTCACGACCAAACGCTGGGTTATCCGGCGCAAGGCTGAAGTCGTTGCGGCTGTGCGCGGCGGCCTTATTTCGCTGGAAGAGGCGTGCAGCCGCTATACGCTGACGGTCGACGAATTCCTGTCCTGGCAGATGTCGATCGATCAATATGGCCTCGCCGGCCTGCGCACGACCCGCATCCAGCAATATCGCATGTGAGTTCATCTGCGGCCGGGGATTGGCCGCACGCTCATGGATCGGCTGGCAGTTTCACAGGGCGCGCCGGCCCGTTCAGCACTTTTCCATCGGGTTTCGGACCCTCGGCCGCGAGTTTCGCGGCCGCATCCGCATGGAGCGCCTCGGCCAGCCGCCGGCGCTCGAAGATCACAACCACGACCGCCGCGAATAACAACGGCAGGACCAAGTAAAGCAGCCGGAACACCAGCAGCGCGGTCAGCACTTTATCATGCGGCATGGCCGGCATGGCTTTGATGAACAAAAGCTCGAAGACGCCGAGGCCCCCTGGCGATTCTGAGACCAGCGCGACCGAAAACGAGGCAATGAAAATCCCGAGAATGACGAGGTAACCGGGATTATGCTCGTGCGGCAGGGCGAAATAAATGATTCCGGCCGCGCCGAGCAATTCCGCCGAGGACGCCGCCAATTGCCGCATAGCGATGTTGAGATGCGGATATTCAATCCGGACGCGGCCGATGATCAAGGGTTTGAGTCGAAGCGCCGAGCCGATCACATAGGCGGCAACGAGACCAAGACAGGCGAGCCCGATGAGCCGCGCCATAGCCGGCTCGGTCAGGACATGCGGCAGGAGCCGGCCAAGCCGGCGCAATTGCACCGGGTCCGCCACCAACACGATACCGCCGAGCAATAATACGCCGAGCCCGAAGGTGAGTGAGCATAGGCCGACGAGCAAGGCGATCTGGGCGGCCGAAAGGCCTTTCGTCGAATAGGCGCGGTAGCGCACCATGGCGCCGGAGACCACCGACGCGCCGATATTGTGGGCTAGCGCATAGGTCGTAAACGAGCATAGGCCGATGAAGGCCCAGGAGATATGTTTGACGCCGAGGTGCATCAGCGCGATGCGGTCGTACCAGGCAAGCGCGGCATAGGCGACGAGCGTCGATAGAATCGCCAAGCCATATTGTTGAAACGAAAGCGTTTTGAGGTCGGCCAGGACTTTCGGGCCAACAGCCTGACCGTGAAACTGCCGATGCAGCAGCCAAATCGACACCGCCAAGGCGACGAGGCCGACCGCGGGCCAGACAAATTCCTTCAGCCGCTTCATAGTTCTCCTGAAATGCCGCCCGGCGACGGCCTCTCGGCATGGGGCACCCGAGTCTGTGCCGGCCTCGCGTCAGCCGGGGAAGACCCAAAAGTATCGGACAATGCAAGCGCTTATTCGCCAAAGACATGGCGATTTGACGCCAGCCGCGTGTCCGACGGTCGGGGCCGCGAAGAGCGCCGGTTGCGCTCAGCTCAGGAGAGTTATTTAGGCGCGCGCTGCGCGCAGGTCAAAATCGGCGATCACCGCGCCGTGGTCGGGCGGCTCATGGCCCCGTTCGGACGCTTTCTCGCGTCCCTCAAGGCTGGTGATTTTATTGAGGTCGGCGAGAGCCTCATCGAGATGCGCTTTGGCCTCCTCGAGCTGATCGCGCAATTCGCCGCTCGAACGCAGCAGATTGTCGCGCCGGCTCCGGGCCGCTCGAGCGTAGGTCGGATAGGCGAAATGCGATGGATCGGAGATTCCGGCGCGCTGTTCCTCAAGCGCGATCTCCCGGTCGAGGTCGGCCGCCATGCGGGCGAATTCGCCGATCATGGCTTCGATCTGCGCCAGCCGGCGGCGGCGCTCTTCAACATGGAAACGCTTGAGACGGATGAGCGAGTCCCGCGACTTCATAACTTGGAAACTCCGAAACGCAGCCGATCCCGAGGTGTTTAGTCAATTTTTCTTCGAGACGACGCTGAAGATGACCTATTAAAGTTTCTGCTTTCTTACTCCGACCGTCGTCCCCACTGGCCGGCGCAGGATCATTGGGTATATTTTGTGTCTGTGCCTGATTCGGACGGGGGTTCTGCGGAGTCCGGAATGATTTTGTTAACCAATGGCCGTTAACTTTAAAAAAGTGGTTCGGCAGGGTCGTTCTCGCTGACGCCCGTTAACGAGGGGCGTCGGAGGAAATACCCGCTTCGCGCGCCGACCGACGAGGGGAAGGCTGAGGGCTCCACATGCGCGTGCTCCTGATAGAAGACGACAGCGCCACCGCGCAAAGCATCGAGCTGATGCTCAAGTCCGAGAACTTCAACGTCTATACGACCGACCTCGGCGAGGAAGGCATCGATCTCGGCAAGCTCTACGACTACGACATCATTCTTCTCGACATCAATCTTCCCGATATGTCGGGCTATGAGGTGCTGCGCACGCTCCGCGTTGCCAAGGTGAAGACGCCGATTCTTATCCTTTCGGGTCTCGCCGGCATCGAAGACAAGGTGAAGGGCCTCGGCTTCGGTGCCGACGATTATCTGACCAAGCCCTTCCATAAAGACGAACTCGTCGCCCGCATTCACGCCATCGTCCGCCGCTCGAAGGGCCATGCCCAATCGGTGATCACGACCGGCGACCTGATCGTCAATCTCGACCAAAAGACCGTTGAGGTCTCGGGCAACCGCGTCCACCTCACCGGCAAGGAATATCAGATGCTGGAGCTGCTTTCCCTGCGCAAGGGAACGACGCTCACCAAAGAGATGTTCCTCAACCATCTCTACGGCGGCATGGACGAGCCCGAACTCAAGATCATCGACGTCTTCATCTGCAAGCTCCGCAAGAAGCTCGCCAACGCGAGCCGCGGCCGCAATTATATCGAGACCGTCTGGGGCCGCGGCTATGTGCTGCGCGAGCCCTCGGAAGACGACGAACTGGTCTCGGCTTAGCCGGCGTCATATCCTGGAAAATGAAAAGCCCCGCAAAAGCGGGGCTTTTCATTTAGCTGGCCACAAGGGCCAAGGCCGGCCGTCCCGGCGGCGTCTCGGGCCGCACGATGCTCACCGAGCGATGCTCGGGGTGCGGTACCAGCGCGTCCGTCAAGCCGATGACCGTTTCCGCCGCACCCATGATGAAGAAGCCATCCGGAGCGAGGATTTTGGCCATTCGGTCAAGCACATCCTTTTTTGTCGGCACGTCGAAATAAATCAGCACATTGCGGCAGAAGATCACATCGAAACGGCCGAGCGGGGCATAATCCGACAACAGGTTGAATTCCTCGAATCGGATGCGTGAGCGAAGATATTCGTTGATGCACCAACGCTCGCCCTCCTGGCGGAAGTAGCGCAGCAATTGCGTGATCGGCAGGCCGCGTTGGATCTCGAATTGCGAATAGATGCCGTTGCGCGCGGTATTGATCACGCCGCGCGAAAGATCCGTGGCGAGAATCTCGATCTTCCAGCCGGCTAGGCGATGCGCCTCTTCGTCGAGCAGCATGGCGAGCGAATAGGGCTCTTGCCCGGTCGAGCAGGCGGCGCACCAGATGCGGATTTGCCGGCTGTCGCGCCGCGCCTGCAGCAAATAGGGGATGATAACCTTGCGGAAATTGTCGAACGGCACGCGATCACGGAAGAAGAAGGTCTCGTTGGTCGTCATCGCTTCGACGACCTCGCGTTCGAGGTCTTCATGGGCGCCGGAGAGCAGCATTTTGACGAGGCCGCCGAGGCCGGAGAGGCCGAGCTGCTGAACGAGCGGTTGCAAGCGGCTCTCCGCCAGATAGGCTTTTTCGGCATCAAGCGAGAGGCCCGAGCGCCGATTGAGCAATTGACGCAGCATCTCAAAATCGGAATTCATGATTTTTTCTCGCGGAACTGTGACTGGCGAACGAGGCGGCAGACCCACGCGCCGATTTCCTTCAGCGGAAGAACGGCCAAAGCCAATCCTTCGGCCGCAACAAGACGCGGCATGCCCCAAACGACGGAGGAGGCGGCGTCTTGCGCAACGACCGCGCCGCCTGCTGCTACGATCGCGCGGGTGCCGGCAAGCCCGTCGCTGCCCATGCCGGTGAGGACGATGCCGATCAGCGTGGCGCCGAATACGTCGGCAGCGGAACGAAACAGGACATCGACAGAGGGCTTGCAGAAATTTTCGGGCGGCGTGTCCAGCAGCCTGATAATCGTCATCTCACCCTTGCGCGCGACGCTAAGATGGCGGTCGCCAGGCGACAGATAGGCATAGCCGGGCAGGATCGTTTCGCCGTCTTCGGCAAGCCGCGTCGGCTGGCCGGTCAGTGTTTCGATCCTCGCGGCGACCGTGCGCGTGAACTCCGGCGGAATATGCAAGGCGATCAAGACCGGCACCTGCGCGATGATCGGCGCCAATCCGTTGAGCACGACAGGCAGCGCCTGAGGGCCGCCCGTGGAGACGCCGATAACGATGGCCGCTGGCCTGGTCATGAGCTCAGGCTCTGCGGGGGGCCGCACGGGTGCCAGGGTCGGCGCCTCATGAGCCGGACCAAGACCGAAATGATCGCCTTGCTGACTCATGCCGAGCGCCAATCAAATCACGTTGCCGTTAGACAGCCGTATCGAGCAAGCCGATCTCTTCCAGCTTGGATTGCAGGATCTGCTTATCGAACGGCTTCATGATATACTCGTCGGCGCCGGAATGGATTGCCCGCGCGATATGGGCGACGTCGTTTTCCGTCGTGCAGAACACGACTTTCGGCTTCAGCCCGTCGGGCATTTTGCGCAGCTCCTGCAGGAATTCGAAGCCGTCCATGACCGGCATGTTCCAGTCGAGCAGGATCGCGTCCGGCATGAAAAAGGCGCAAGCGTTGAGTGCCTTGCGTCCGTCTTCCGCTTCGACGGTCTGAAAATTCATCCCTTCGAGAATGCGGCGCGCGACCTTTCGGATGACGGTCGAATCATCAACGACCAGAATCTGCTTCATCGTCTTGTCCTTGCATCTCTTGCTGTCGGTTGTCGGATAGCCCTGCATTAGATGTGCCGCGGGAAATCGAAAATCGCGCCAACGTCCAGCAATGAGAGAATCCCATTTTCGAGACGGTACGCGGCTTTGGTAAACTTTGCCCTGCGTTCGCCGAGGTGGGGGGGCAATAAAATCCGTGTCTCGGGCTCGAGATGCAGAACATCGCCGACCTCGTCGACGACCAGCGCGAAATTTTCGCCACGATAATCCATGCCGACCGCAAGCATCGAACGCGCCGCTTCCCGATCAGGCAGATTTAGCCGCCTGCGCAGGCTGACGGCGGTGACGATCTTGCCGCGCAGGTTGACGAGGCCGATGATCTCTCTCGGTCCGAGCGGCACCGGCGTTACCGCTTCGATGCCAAAAATCGTCTGCACCGAATCGACCGGCAAGCCGAAGGGTTCGCCGCCGACGAAGACGATGAAGCAATGGACTTGCGCCTTGCCGCTGTTGGCACTCTCCATCGACGGGGTCGGGTGTTGCGTTGCGTCTGTTCTCATGCGGCAAACGATCCGATAACGGTTTCTTCGAGATCAAGCTTGTTGAGTTGACGCACTTCGAGAATCTCGCCGAGCATTTTAATAAGCGCGGTCCGGTCGAACTTGCCGACGGCGCCATACATGCCGCTTTCCTTTGCTGCCTGGAGCACGCTCGGCGCGGCATGGGCCGCCAAGGCGATGACAGGCAGACCCGCGTGCCGCGGCTCGCTTGTCAATTGCCGCGCCAATTCATAGCCGCTCATCTGCGGCATATCGGTATCGGTCACCACCGCGTCGAACTGCGCGCCTTTCTCGAACATCAAAAGCGCTTCGGCGGCGGATGCGGCGGTATTAACACGATAGCCAGCGGCAATGATGAGAGGCGCCAGCATGTCGCGGAAGAACGGCTTGTCGTCGACCAGCAAGACGCGGAATTGATGGGCCACGGCACGCGAGTAAGCAGCCGGGCGGCCAAGTCGCAGGAAATAGGTCGCGTCGAGGACCTCGGCGATCGCGCCGCGAATTTCGGCGGTGCCGATGATGCCTGGCGAAGCGCTGGTGATTTCAATATTGAGCGGCGCCTCGACGACGTCGATGATCTCTTCAATCAGCAGCCCCATGCTCTCGCCGCCGATGCCCAGCACGAGAACCGGATTGATCTCCTGCAAATGGGCTTCGGCGCCGGCGAAGAGCGGCACGAGCGGCATCAATTGCGATTGGTGCTGGACGACGAGGCGGCCGTCCGACGTATGAATGTCGGACGCCCGAATTGATTCAATGCGGACGATCAGCGACAGAGGCAGCGCCTTGGGTGCACCGGGGCCGGCGCGAAACAGCACGAAGCGCGTGGTCTCTTCCGCCGGGACGAAGCTTTCGACGACGCGGCCGACCGTATAGTCATTGGCGCGTTCAAAGCCCATGCGCGCGGCAATGCCGGAGGGATCCAGGATCAGCACGACCGACCCATCGCCGAGGATCGTGTGGCCGGAAAAGACCTGAAGGTCGGATAACGAGCTGCCGAGCGGCTTGACGACGATTTCCTGTACGTCAGCCACCGCATCGACGAGGATTCCAAATGTCTGGTTGTTGACGCGCATGACGATGACAAGATCGTCGGTCGCCGGTTTCGAGGCGTCGGTTTCAAGCTGCAGAATCGATTTCAGCGCCACGACCGGCAGAATGTCCTGGCGCAGGCGAAGAACGAGGCTGCCCTGCAGATCCTCGAGCATATGCGTCTCGGCTTCGCCGACGCCGACCGCCTCGACGACCGAATGCTGCGGCAGGGCGAAGCGATGGCCGCTGGCTTCGACGATCAAGGCCGGGGTAATCGCCAGCGTCAGTGGAATCTTGAGCGTGAAACGCGTGCCTTTGCCGGGCACCGTCGTCAAAGAGATCGCGCCGCCGATCGCCTCGATATTGTCGCGGACGATATCCATGCCGACGCCACGGCCCGAAATGCTGGTGACGGCCGCCGCGGTCGAAAAGTCCGGAGCGAAAATAAAGCGTCCGACATCTTCATCCGACAGCGCCTTCGCTTCGCTTGCCGACACCAGGCCTTTGACCACCGCTTTGTTGCGAATCTTCTGCAGGTCGAGCCCGCGTCCGTCGTCGGAAACATCGATCGTGATATAGCCCGCCTCATGCGTGGCGGTGACGCGGATCGTGCCTTCTTCCGGCTTGCCGCGGGCGAGGCGCTCTTCCGGCGTCTCGATGCCGTGGTCGGCGCAATTGCGCAGAAGGTGGGTCAGCGGATCACGGATGAGCTCAATGAGCTGGCGGTCGAGTTCAGTGTCGGCACCTTCGGTAACGAGATGCAGTTTCTTCTTGAGATCGACCGAAAGCTCGCGCACCAGCCGTGGCAGGCTCGCGAAGAGGCGGCCGACCGATTGCATGCGAGCGCGCATCACTGCGTCCTGCAGGTCGGTGGTCAAGCCCGAGAGCCGCTGCAAAGGCGTCTTGATGACGGCGTCTTCCTGATGCCGCGTGATCTCCAGCAACTGGTTGCGGGTCAGCACCAGTTCGGAAACAAGGATCATGATCCGCTCAAGCGCGCCGACCGAAACACGAATGCTTTCGGCCCGGGCGGATGCGCCGGCAGCGGGCGCCGGCCTGTCCTTGCGGACGGGTTCCGGCTTCGATTCGGCCAGAGGCGCTGCCGCGCTCGCGCCGGTGGCCTGAACGTCGGGTTGCGCTGCGCCGGCATCGGCCTGCAGCGCCGCGATCAAAGCGCTATCGTCGCCTTCCGGCTCCCGTCCGGTTTCGGTAAGGCCGGAGAGAATGGATTTGACCCGATCGACGGCTGCCAACGTCAGCGAGACGGTTTCTGCCGTCGCCGGTGCGCCGCTGCGCAATTTGCTGATCAGCGTTTCGGTTGCGTGCGTGAGGTGCTCAAGCCGTGCGAGACCGAGAAAGCCGCAGGTTCCCTTGATCGTATGGAACAGCCGGAAAATGCGAATAATGGCTTCGCGATCAGAGGGATCGCGTTCAAACAACACGAGCTGTTCGCCGGCGGCGTCGATGTTCTCGCTCGTCTCGACGAGAAAATCGTGGAGCAGGTCGTCCATAGAAGCGCGAAATCTCCGGCCGAGAATAGGCCCGGCAAAGAATTATCGCCTGGAATGGGTTAAAGAGCGTTGAAAAAAGTCGGCTATTTCGTGCCGGATATGGCTAAAAGACGAAGCGATTCAGAACGAAATTTCGCATTGTCCGTGCGGCTCGGCGCGCGAGTCTGCGCAAAGCAAGCGCAATGCTGCCCGACGGCGTAAGCTTATCTTGCACGCGGGCCTATCGCCGCGTGCTATTCTCGCGCTTTGCCAGGACCGGTTACGCAGAGGCGCTCGCTAAAGCCTCGGTCGTGGCGGGAACGGCTTCGATGCGCACCTTCTCGCTCGTCGCTGCGACGGTCAATTGCAACTGCGCCGCGCGGGCGATCAGACCTGTATAGAAAGCCTGAATGCCATGGGCATCGACCTGGTTGTTTTCCGGCATCCCGGCGAGCAGTTGCGGGACGTGGCTGGCGAGGCGAGCGTTGGTGCCGGCCGCTTCGACGTCGATGCGTGGAATCGCTTCGCTCGTGTCGACGTTGACGCTGATCAATCCGCCGCGCGGAATGGCCGCGGCGGCGATCAGGCAAAGGTTAAGGATCAGTTTGACCTTGTCCTTGGCCATCAAGATGCGCGGCACGTTCCACGTGAGTTTGGTGCGGTCGTCTTCGAGCAGGCCGCGCGTGACTTTTTCGGCATCGCCCGTGTCGATCGCCGCCCCCGCGGACCCTGCCGCACCGAAAGCCAGCCGGCAGAATTGCAGCCGCGCCGATGCGGTGTGGGCGCTCTTTTTGACGAGATCGAGCGCGAAGCCGCGCATCTCCGGGTCCTTCTCCTCGTCGAGCATTTCGAGACCGTTGACGATGGCGCCGACGGGGCTGATCACGTCATGGCAGACGCGCGAGCACATGAGAGCGGCGAGGTCGAGGGGGCCGAGCGCGAATTCCGTCATGTTCCGTCCTTTGAATGAAAGAAGGCCCCGGCGCGAGCCTCGCGGAAGGCCATCCCCGCTTCGGGCAATGATCGGCGGTAACCGACCGAATCCATTCTGTTGCGGCGCAGTATATCGGCGCAGACTCTTCGCAGGTGCAAGATAAATCCTGACGCCGCGGCAAGACATCCACGGCGAATCGGCTTGCGCTGCGACGGCTTTTTGTTACATCCGGAAAGAATGTTTGCAACCGTGCGCCGTTGCGCCATCTATAAGCTGCCGCAAAGCTAATATCTCATGCCGTCAGCGGTCATCAGATGCCGCTGACCTTGCAGGACCCGATGTCTGTCCAAACCAGTGCACGACCGCTGAGCCTGAATTACCAGGCGATTGCGGAAGATTTCGCCGAGCTTGCGGTCGCCGCCGGCGCAGCCATCATGCTCTTCTACAATGCCGACAGCCATGCTCGGGAAAAGGGCGACACGAGTCCGGTCTGCGACGCCGATCTCGCCGGCGAAGCGGTGATCCTCGCGGGCCTCGCAGCGCGGTTGCCCGACCTGCCGGTCGTCTCCGAAGAAGCGGCGGCCGCGGGCGCCAAATCGATCGGCGGCGACGCCTTCATTCTTGTCGATCCGGTCGATGGCACGCGCGAGTTTCTTGCCGGCAAGGGCGAATTCACCGTGAATATCGGGCTCGTCGTTCATGGTGAGCCCAAGGTCGGTGCAGTCTATGCGCCGGCGCTCGAACAAATGTGGTTGGCCGGCGATCATGCCGTCACGTTTCCGGTCGCACCGGGCGGGGCGTTACCGCCGGCGGCTGAACGCGCCCGCATCCAGGCGCGGCGCCAGACGCAAGACGGCCTCGTCGCCTTGACAAGCTGGTCGCATACCGATCCGCGCACCTCGGCATTTCTCGAAAATCTGCCGGTCAAGGAGCGGCGCATGATCGGTTCGTCGCTGAAATTCTGCGCGCTCGCGGATGGCTCCGGCGATATCTATCCGCGTTTCGGCGCGACCATGGAATGGGACACCGCCGCAGGCGATGCCATCCTGCGCGCCGCCGGCGGCATCGTGCTCGACCGCGACGGCCTGCCGCTGCGTTACGGGAAAGCGGCGACAAAATTCATGAACGGCTCTTTCGTCGCTTGGGCGGACCCGGACGCCATTCCCGCGGCGCTTGGCGCAAGAAGGGCGTAATCTTTCATTAACCATGCTCGCGGAGAGTCGGGGCGCGATTCGTAGCCTTTCGGATCAGCGCGGCCTCATTCGGGAGATGACCATGCGCTCCACTTCGCGGCGGGAATTTTCGGCATTGATCGCGGCCTCGGGCTTGACCTTAGGCTTGCCTAAGCCGGCGCTGGCTGTGAGTGAGGACGACCGGCCGGGCGAATTCACTGGCGACGAATTGCTTCAGGCTGGCCATCACTTCTTCGGCACGCTGTCGCGCGGCCTGGCACAAGTCGTCGAAGAAGCGACGCGGCGCTGGGGCCGGCCAAACGGCTATATCCTCGGTCAAGAGGCGGGCGGTGCGTTCATCGGCGGGCTTCGCTATGGCGAGGGCCTCATGTACACGCGCAATGCCGGCGACTTGAAAGTGTTCTGGCAGGGGCCCTCGCTCGGTTTCGATGCCGGCGCCGACGGCGATCGGACTATGATGCTGGTCTATGGCCTGCCGGCGGTGCGCGCGGTGTTTCAGCGCTTTGCCGGCGTCGATGGCTCGGCCTATCTCGTTGGCGGTTTCGGTATGACGGCGCTGACAGCCAATAATGTCGTCGTCGTTCCGGTCCGCACGGGCCTCGGCGCGCGGCTCGGCCTTAATCTCGGCTATCTGAAGTTCACCGCCTATCCGACCTGGAACCCCTTCTGAGCCGCGAGCGCGGCTTGCGCGGGCCCGATTTGCGCCCAAGTGTTCGATTTTGATTCCCCTGGTTAGAGGTGTCATAGTCCGGTTCATCGAAATCCGGCGGGCGAAGCTGCGTGATCGAACAAGCCATGATTTTTGCGCTTGGGTTCCTGGTTGCGGGACTCATCGCCCTTGCCTTCGCGCCGGTCTTCTGGAGCCGGGCGCTGCGCCTGACGCGCCGCCGGCTTGAGACACAAGTTCCTCTTTCTGTTGAAGAAATTCTCGCCGACCGAGATCACCTACGGGCCGAATTCGCGGTCGAGCAGCGGCGCCTCGAAATGCGCCTTGCCGCGGCGACGCAGGCCCATGCTGCCGATCGCAGCGAGCTCGGCCGCCGCGCTGCGGAGTTTTTGGCAATGCAGCAAAAGGTGGCGGATCAAAGCGAGCAGATTCGCGTCACCGTCGAGGCCCTCTCCAAGGCGGAGCATGAGATCGCCGGCTTCGCCAGCGAGCACGGCGCCCTCGCCTCGGCGCTTTATGACGCCGATGGCCTCTATAAGACCAAGCAAGAGGAGCTGGCGAAGCTCAGCCAGGCGCATCAGATGCTTTCGGCTGTCGCCGACGAGCGGCTCGCAAGCCACGCCTCGGCGGACGCACGCGCCGCCGGCCTTGAACTGCGGCTCGGCGATGTCAGCCGGACCTTGGTCGAGGCGGAAAAGCGTTTTACCGAACGCACCGCCCATGCCGCGAGGTTGAACGATGCGCTCGTCGTGGCGCGCAGCAACCTTGAGGTGCTCGAGGGCAATTACGCAGTGCTGCAAAAGAAGTTCGATGCCGAAAGCGCCCGCGTGGCGCAGCTTGGCAAGGAACTCGACGACTTGCGCCAGCAGCGTGATGCCGATCAGGGCAAGCTGCGGGCAGCGAACATCAAGATCGGCGTGCTGGAAGCCGGGCTTGAAGACGCCAAGCAGCGCGAGGCGCAAATCCTGACGCAACGCGATCAGCAGATGGAAAAAATCCGTACCTCCGAGCGCGCCCTGAACGAGAAATATGACGCTCTGCGTTCGGACTTCGCGGCCCAGGAGGGGGCGCTCGAGGCCGCGCGGCGGCGCTGCGAGACGCTCGAATCCGAGCTTTCGCAAGCCCGCGTTGCGCGCGGTAAACATCAGCCGGGCTCCGAGGCAGAACAAAATGCCTCGCTGCGGCAGGAGGTGAGCGAGGTCGGAGCGGCCATCGTCCGCTTGGCGAAGGCGGCGAGTGAAGCGCCGCCCAATCTCGCCGCGCCGGACGAAGAGCCGCGCGACGCCAGCCTCGAAATGACGAACGGGACAGGCCGCTGAGGTCTGCGGCCCTTGCAGTGGCGCAGATCGCGCGATAGAAGCGCTGTCTTCCGCTCCCTTCGTCTAGCGGTCTAGGACGTCGCCCTCTCACGGCGAAAACAGGGGTTCGAGTCCCCTAGGGAGCGCCAAGGATTTCAATATCTTAGCCTAAGACGGCCGTAGCCGAAGGCCCTTCCGAGAAGGAATCGCTAGACAAATGATTGGCATCGCCATATGTAATACGAGAATAACTGATATCAGAGATTAGGATATGGCCGAACTCGGCAAGTTTGAGCTTCCCGTCCTCGCAGCGGTCGCTCGTCTACAAGGAAATGCATATGGCATTTCGGTAATGGACGAGGTGAGCAAGCGGGCAGGTCGCGAGATCGGCTACGGGACAATCCACGTCACGCTGTCCCGGCTCGAACGAAAAGGATTTTTGTCCTCAAAGATGGGCGAACCATCGGCGGAAAGGGGCGGACGGCGCAAGCGTTTCTATGAGGTCACAGGCGAAGGCCGACTTGCGCTTGCCGAGTCATTAAATCGCAGTCGTGCGACTTTTGCAGGGCTTGGCAAGCTTTTGCCGAAGGCAGCAGGGGAAGGGCAACTATAATGTCCGACAAGAATCGCCCTGAGCCTCCGCAGCACATCTCTATCAAAACGGTCACCCAGACGACTCCGGTTTGGATTCCTCCGGCTCTCGGCATGACGGAGACTTCGATTCCCCCTACTGTCAGCATTATAGGAGGCTCTTCAATTTCTCCTACAGTAAGCATGTCAGAAGGGTCTTCGTTTCCGAGCTTCAATAGGAGTTTTGCGGAGTCGCCGGTCGGAGAAGGCGCCTATGGTCAGGGCACCTATGGACAAGGCGCGTTCGGAGGATCGACATTTGGAGAATCGACATTCGGCGGGGTTGTGGATCCACCCACCGACCCGGTAGACCTCGACTTTGAGGAAATGGAGCCGGGTAGCTTCGACGATGAGCCTGCAATGGGGACGTTCATTGAAACCGAAAAGCTCGTCTTGCACCGTTCAAACACCCCGATTCCTCCGCCCGGGTGGGCTGAAGAGCTAATCGATAATGCACTGCCGATAGACGAAGCGGAGGAGGTGCTTGGGGATTTGGCTGAAGCTTATCAACATCGCGCCTTAAAGAATCCGGCGCGTGCGGTCCGCTGGTATTGCGCACAGGCTATTCGCATCGTCCTCGAACGCTATATTCGGATGTTATTTCCGATCAAAGAGAAAGCCTGATTATAAAAAAATCTCGCGGTGCGAGGACCTACTCATCAGCCTCGGACCACAAGGCCAATTCTAATGGCTTCGGCACGATAAGCATCGCAGGCAACGACTCTGTGTAAGGCCAGTAGACGGCGTTTATCTTGTGACGTGGTACGCCTTCGTGCCTTAGATAGATGCTAAGATCGGCGCATTGTACGACTCCCGCTCGCACCTTTTCGGCTATGTCGCGAATCTCCTGTAACGTAAGCTTGATATAGCCGTATTTTGACGATCCTTTGCGCTTCCGCTTCGTTAGGTACATCGTATCCTTCTCATGAAAGAGCGCGGGATACTTCGCCGCATGAAGCAATTGATTCCGGCAATTCTGGCACCAATCGAAATAGTCTACAAGATTGTCCATCGACGCGATAACATCGTCGCGCTTGTGATGCGCAGCGACAAAACTTTTCATCGCACTAATTTTCTTCTTTTTAGACAGAGCCGAAAAACTCGGCGCGCTCGAATCCGCGTTCTTGCGCTTCGCGACGCTGAAAATCAAACCCTCTAGACTAGACTCAGAGCCGCGAAAGTGACGGCGATAACACCCAGGGCGTGGAGATGAAGTCGCGGGCCAGGATTATAGTGTGACAGAGGCCAGTTGTCCGCTTCATCCATTGCGCCGCGCTTTGTTTATCGGTCGAAGTTGCCTTGCGTAAGCCAATGGCCGCCGGATAAATCGACATTGAACTTCAACTTCGATTTCAGTCGATGAGCGAGTTCTTTGCGATCTTCGGGATCGTTTGAGAGGCTCACGAGGTGCTTACCAGCGATATCGCTTATTTCCCTGACCTCACCGACCTGGACCAGAATCGTCTTTTCAGAATGTGCGCCGAGCGCTAAGCCCGCCTCGAAAATGACGTTCGGGCGTGACTGACCTTGCAAGTTTCCAACTCCTTTTCGAAGGTCCGCACCACTACAAAATTTCTTCTTGAGCTTCGCTTCTTCGTCAGGAGAAAACAACACCAACACACCCCGCACCGTCTCCATTGATTTCTTTATGATGTCATCAACATGAGGATTAGCACCTTTGGCAGCCCTTGTAGCCTGACTCCACTCCAGGGGATGCAAGCCGATTGCGCGGAGGAAGGCAAATAAATCGGCGGCTAGGTCCGAGTCGCGGCCGTGCACAACGAAGATTGAATTGTTATCAGGCGCTATTTGCTTCTTCGCAGCAGGAGCTTTTCGCGATGGTGCCCTTACAGCGTCTTTCGGAGTGGAAGCGGGCGGCGGCGCAGGCGACGGCGCAACGCGCAATGCTTCCATTTGTTCTCTGGTGGCGTAACGCGAGTAACTGATACCATGTTCGCCGGCAAGTAATAATGCACCCAGGTCATTGGTTACACGGTTGGCAACCGCGGTCCGTTGTATTGCTGCGTAGACCGTGCGGAGCTTGGCCCCCATCCGCTTTTGCAAAAGGACCAGTAAAGCTGGTGAGATTTTTGCCATCAGCCGCTAGCCTTAGCCTTGGTTTTTGGCGCACGTGATTTGGCGACGTTAGCGAAGTTCGCGCTCAGGCCGAGTAATTCGCCGATTTGTTTTGCGTCGAAACCCACCGCGAGAAGCCGTCGCGCCGCCTCTGCATTGTCTAACTCTTTCGTGGCGATGATCGCTAGCAGACGAGCGATTCGTTCCAATGGGTCCGGAACTGCACTACTTTTTGCGGCCACGCTTAGCCCCCTTTTTCCGGCGCTTCATCTCTCGGATCGACGCTAAAGTGCTACCAACCGTTACCGCTGCTTCGGCTTCCGGCACCCCAAGGTTTTCAAGAAATATCGCTTTCTCAAGGACAGTTTGCTCAGTGTGCGCCACTTGCTGCATGCACAAAAAAGCTAGCGCCCGCCCGATCACAGGAAGCCAAATTGCATTGGAATCTTCTGAGCTGGACATGATGGATTGCCCATAACAAAACCGCGCTCGTTGGCGCGGTTACTTCAACAACTGCAAGAACAACGCAATAATTAGTATCACTCAATACGTCGATGCACGAAATCTGTTGATAAGCCTCCTACCAAGCTTTCTTTGGACGAAACAAAACTACACGCGGTGGCAAATCGGGCGGCGGTCTTCCTGGTCCAAGTTCGATAACATCCCTTGTGATAGGGATGAAGCGGGTGCCACCATTTGCAGTCGGCGGCCAGGTATTCGAGAAGGTCCCGCATATCGATATCGCCCACGACGTGAGCACATGCAGGCAAGCCGGTGACATAAGGATAGGTCGCGAGGTTATCGCCACTAATTGAGCTTCCCCCGCGCATAGCCATGCGACAAGCGCTATAGCCCGGTCCCGCGCCGTCTCCAGATAGGAGACGGGCCTGCAATAGGGATCGGATCGCCGCCCGGCGTCGCCGCCGTGCTCGGCTAGGATTTCCCTTCGCGAAGCAAAGCCTCGTCAGGTTCCCCAAAATCCTTCTCCTCTTTTGGCGGCGATATGGCCACTTCATTGCTTCTATGTTCACATAATGTTCTCAGCCGGCACAGTCTACGGCGATCAATTCCCTGACAGTCGGAATTCCGCCTCGCGGAATCACCATCTGAGCATCATCCGCCGCAGGACCTCGGCGAGCGCTTCTTCGAGAGCTTCCCGCACGTCGGCCGTCTCTGCCACCCAGTTTTGACGCGGTTCGTTTTGCGTCCAGCCTTCCACGCAAACGAGATGGACGCCGGTCACGCCATTGATGGGTCTATCGATCGCAATCCTGAAGCTTTGGCCATCCGGACTTGAAAGATCGGCGCAGAGCATCTCGTCGCCCGCCCAACACGTTGTGAGCCTTAGCGCGTGCGCCGCGGTCCAGTCGCGGACGGCCACAGCGATTTCTCGATAGCTCATGACCGCAAATCGTTAATTTCTAATACCTTGTAAGCTTATAACTTACGTTAGGCAGGAGATGTTCCTCAAGCGGAAAAGCCAGACATACAGCACCGATGCGCGCCCGAGGCCCGGGCTGCATCGATGCTTAATAATTGCGATAAATACGGAACTGCGGCGAGATCCCAATCACCACTTCTGCAGATCGTACCAGTGCTGAATGTCTTTGCGAATCTGATCGCGCGCGAGGCCGTAGCGTTCTTGGATCAGGCCTTCGAGCTGGTCCTGCTTGCCGGCTATTCTGTTTAAATCATCGTCGGTCAATCGGCCCCATTGCTCTTTGATCGTGCCCTTCAGCTGCTTCCAGTTTCCTTCGACGCGGTTCCAGTCCATCCTCGCCTCCTCTTCAGGTCTAGATTGGCCGTGCCCTCAATTCCAAGGGTGTGGGTTGGGTTCCGCCGGCCTTTGCGTGTGCCGGCAGCACAGAGGACCGCTGGCCGTCGCGATATCGTGACAATTGAATGATGCGCCCGGCCTTGTTCGTTAATTTAGTTTATAGCGAAGACGCAGTTTCGCACTGTATGGGCAGGTGTCAGAGGTGGCATATGCCGATACGGAAATTACTCGATAACAGTGCTTTTGAAGCGGAAGACGTGGCTGCGATCACCGCGGCCTTTGAGGAGGTTCTGCGGCGCTTGCGCATTCCGAGGGGCAGCAATCCGAAGCGCGAGGAAATGATCGCTCGAAAGGTTTTTGCCATAGCCAAGAGCGGCGAGACCAATGCGCCTCGCATCGTCGTGGAAACGATTCGGCAAATGAAAACCTGAGACGCTTGCGTTGAAAGGAAGTCTGGCGGTCGCAGCGCCCGTCGTCCGCCAGCAAGAATGCTTATGCCGGGCAGATACACGCGGGCGCTAAGCACTCAGCCGGATGGCACAAACCGATCGTCGCGCCTGTTCGGCCCGGTGATCGTTTTCGAGAGCTGCACGGGCATGTCGTTGTCAGTGACGACGATGTTGAAGTCTTCGAGCACGTCCAGTTGAAACCGGCGCCAGGCCTGTAAATCATGACCGGTAAAGGTGATGAGTGTTTCGCCCTCATCGTCGGTGACGCGCACCACACCATCAATGGTTCTGACAAGATTCATCGCATCGGACATCATGTCTGATACTCCGTGATGTGAACCTGTCCGTTCATGCTACGCGATAATTCACTTAAAGGCGATTCACTAAAGCAATGTACAAAATTCTATAGCTTCGGCGCCGCGCTCTTGATGCGCGCCCAGATCCGTGACGCCGAGACACCGCACCGGCGTCGCACAGTTTGCGTAAATCCGGCATCCTAAGACGCGCCGAAAAACCAGGCGCCGATGCGCCATCCATCGGCGCATTGGTCCAGCTATCGTGTCCTTACAGCTGAAGCGTGAGCGGTGATCAACTTGCCTTGGCGGCAAAAGCGACGGAGCTTTCGGCGTCATCCGATGGATCCGTGCTGGCTGTGCCGGGCCGACTTGCAAGCCCGGCAAGTTCGGCTTCGCCGATCAGCTCGCCCGGCTCATCGCGGTAGCTGTTTCGGCCGGAATAGACTTTGCCTTGCCATTTCAGCTCGATCTCGCGCCGGCGGGGGTCGCGCCGGAATGCCTCGATGAAGCGATTGATGCTGGCAAGCAGAGAAAGCCGATTCGGTTTCGCCGCGACGGCGGCAGTATAGTAATAATAAGTCGAGGCAATGTTGCCGGGCAGCACGTCTATCTTGCCAAACCACGGGCTCGTCACGTCGGTTGCGGCCCAATGATAGATGGGCAGATCGACACAAAACGCATCGACCTTGCCGTCGACCAAGCAATCATGAATGCGTCCTTGGTCGGAATAGGCGATCAGATTGCCGAGCGTGACCTGACCGCCAGATTTGTTTCGATTGGCGCCCCAGCGCAATCCCGCCGTTTCGAGCACTTGGAAAGCGCCCGGGTCATTGATGACGCCAAGAACGAGCCCTTCCAGGTCGCGTATGCCGCTAATACGCCGATCGCCTTTGCGGCGGGCAAGGATGAAGGGGAGGTAGGTATAGGTCTCGGAATAGGCGACGCCGCGATAGGCGACGTTTGGCGGAAGCGCACTCCACACCACATCGACGGCTTCCTCGTCCGGCCTCGGTCCGACGTAAAGAAGCTCGGTCAGCACGTCCCAGGGGTGTTCGACGAATTCGCAATCGACACCGATCGCACGGGCATAGGCGCGGGCGTAATCGGCATCGAGCCCGCTCAAGGGCTCGCCGGGGCGCCGGCGGAACGACAGCCCAACAAAGCCTGGCTCGATGCCAACGCGAAGCCGTCCGCGTCGGTGGATCGTTTCGAGCCGGTCTACGTCGTCCGTCTCGATATGCCATTTCCGGACGATGCGCTCGAAAGCGTGCGAGGGTGATGCGCTCTGCATCGCCGCTTGGACAGCGGTCAGCTCCTTGCCCGCCCAATCGAGCTTACCGCCCGCGCGCGCGATCATCGTCGCCTGCATGTCGTCGAGCTCGCGAATGACCGTATTGTTGGCGGCGACCTCGCCGAGGCCGACCGAGAGCTCTTGGACGCGGTCGGCTATCCGGCCAAGCGAGGCTTCGCTCGTCGTTCTTATGTCGCCCACGGCCTCCCGAACGCGGCCCACCGCGTCGATGGCTTGGCGTTCGACTGTCGAGAAATCGAGAAACGCCTCGATCTCTCTTGCGCCTGCCATGGTCGTCTCGGCCAATTTGCCGACCTCGTTGGCGACCACGATAAAGCCGCGCCCGGCTTCGCCGGCGCGCGCCGCTTCGATCCGGGCATTGATCGCGAGCATTTTGATCTGCCGCCCGATTTCGAGAATTCCGCCGAGTACGGCGCGGGCGCGGCTCGACTTGTCGGCAATAGCGCCTAGGAGCTGATCGAAGTCGCCATCAATTCCGTTGACCAAGCGGTCGAGCGAATCCCGGGTTTCGGCTTCGATCACGGTCGTAAGCTGAGAGCACCCTTTCAGGCCGTCGTCTGCCTTTGTCACCGAGGCGCCTAGGCGTTGCGAGCGCTCTTCGATCTCTTCGATCAAGCGGATTTGGCTGGCGACGGAGGTTGCTGCCTGCGCAACGAGATGCCTCGATTGATCGAGCGTGGCGGCCAATGCGTCGTCAAAAGGCGCCGCTTCCATCTCAGGAGCAGACAATTCGGCAAGCGACTCGTCCATGGCGGCTTCCGAGTTCGGATTATTTGAAAGCGCGAAGTTTATTGGGGTGGGCCATCGCGCTCGCAACGCTTCTAGAGCGCAAGGGATAAAATAGATTTAAAATTCCTTTGAGGAATTTTTTTTGAGATAACAGGTCGCGGGCCGTTGCGGGCTTCTCTGTCCTCTAGCGGATGAAGATCAATGTCTCGTGCCAGGAAGTTACTTTATAACATCCAAGCGGCATGACCGAACTTTTCGCTTGTTATTTTCTCATTGCTAATGATATTTTCTTTACAAGAAAAAGGAGGGAACGACTTTATGTGTGGGATTGTAGGACTATTCCTGAAGGATCCGGCGCTTGAGCCTGAACTCG